>JAKADF010000166.1 GCA_021820805.1 Bacillota bacterium | reverse complement strand
CATCGCAAATTGGAGCAAAATCCTTTTCATGTCGCACAGACGCAACAGTCAGCCTTAGCAGTGTTCAAAACATGGTCGAGCAAGCACAAAGGTTTATGGAGGAAGGATTCGGCATTCTGAAGATTAAACTTGGCGGACGAGATGGTGTGGACATGGAGCGCGTGCACAGAGTTCGGGAAGCGGTTGGAGAACAAATTACATTACGCGTCGACGCAAATCAGGCATGGAATGTAAGAGAAAGTATTCGATATGCACGTGAATTAGAGAAATATGATGTTGATCTCATTGAACAACCCGTTCCAGCCTTTGATATACGAGGACTTGCTGAAGTGACACGGCACAGTGCAATTCCAGTTGCTGCGGACGAGAGCGTTTTTTCGATGCGAGACGTACAACGCGTCATTGAGTTGCGTGCAGCAGACATTATCAACCTCAAACTGATGAAAACAGGAGGACTTACACCAGCGCTTGAGATGATACCTGTGATTAAATCCGCAGGTTTAGATTTCATGATTGGCAGTATGATGGAGGGGCCAGCATCGGTAACCGCTGCTGCTTCGCTTGTGGCAAGTCACGGCGGAACTCACGTGGACTTGGATGCAGCATACTTTCTAAAAGAGAAGAGATGTATCGGCGGTGTTGAGTATCAAGGTCCAAACATGACCTTGCCAAAATTACCTGGACTAGGCATCTCCAATTTTGAGCAGGGGGACAGTAAATGAATGATTTATTGGTCGATCCCCATTATTGGCTAAATCATCTAAGAACTCCAGAATGGACTGCAGAAGAGTGCAGCCATACTATCCGAGAGCATAACAACACCGTTGTCGATTTATTGGAACTCGTTTCATTCCAATATCCGATTACTATACGCGACAATCGTGTACTATTCGATTCAGGCGGACTAAAACTAGACGACAGTTTTTGGGAAACCACTTCAAACAATGTTCAATCTAGCGAATTATTTTCAGTTCCTATGTATGGATTTTCTACTCGTTTAACTAATGTACGAAAGTACCCGACAGAAACAATGGCTTTTAGGACGTCAGAAGATCGTGAATTTGACCAGTTTCAAGACACGACACTTCATACGTTTGAACCTGTCGTCGTTACTGCAAAAAGTCATGACGAATTATGGTATTACATTCAATCGACAACCTACACAGGGTGGGTTAAGCAATCTGACATAGCACTTTGTTCTCGTGAGGAATTCCACACCATTTACAAAACAAAGGACATTTGCATTGTGGCAAACAGCAGCGTAGCAACACAAGCTCAGCCGTATGACTCACAAATTTCGTGTATTCCTGTCGAATTTGGAGCAGTTTTACCGCTCTCCAAAAGGGCGGATGAATCAATTGGAAACCAGAGCCATCATGGTAATTTGCGAGTACTTCTGCCGCTTAGCGACGCAAACGGTAAGTTTTATACAAAAGAAGCATTCATTCGAAAGTCATCTGGTGTTCATACTGGATATTTACCGTTTACTCGCAAAACAATTGTGCAAATGGCGTTTTCACTACTTGGTGAACGGTACGGATGGGGAGGGAGATTTGGACACCATGATTGCTCAAGTTTCGTCATGGATATATACCGAACAGCGGGAGTCCAACTTCCCCGAGACGCTGGAGATCAGGAACATGCGCTCCCAAATCACATAAAAATTTCTGACCATGCAACGCGCGAGCAAAGACATGAACTTCTTTGTCAACTTTCTGCGGGCGATTTACTGTTTATGCCTGGACACGTCATGATGTACCTTGGTTTGTTAAATGGAGAGCATTATATGATTCATGACTTTTCCGGTCATTACGAGAATGGCAATCGAATTCCGATTAATCAAATCATGGTAACGCCTGTAACGATATATGCAGGTGAGGCAAAAACATACTTAGAGTCATTGACCGGGGTGCTTAATTTGTTTGTGAGGTGCGATAAATGAAAATTCTTTGGGGACAGGAAATTAGAATGCGAGATGGCGTTATCCTAATCGCGGACTTATTTTTGCCTGAAGTTGAAAGAACGTTTCCAGCGCTCGTCGTAAGAACACCATACGGACGGCAGGCAGAAAACCTAAACCAACAAGCAAATTTCTTTGCTAGCCACGGATACGCAGTTGTCAATGTAGATGTTCGTGGACGCGGGGACAGCGACGGAAAGTTTGAGCCCTACCGAAATGAAGGCAAAGATGGCTATGACACGATTGAATGGGTCGCAGCACAGTCGTGGTGTGACGAAAATGTGGGGACTATCGGCGGATCGTATTTAGGAAAAGTGCAATGGTTAACGGCTCTTGAGAAACCGCCACATTTGAAAGCCATGATTCCACTCGTTTCGCCGTCAGACCCGTTTGTAGAATGGCCCACAGGAAGCCCAACTCCATCCCATCTTTGTTGGTTGTTTCTAACAAGTGGAAGACAAGTACAAAACATTCATGCAGTCGACTGGCAAACTATATATGAACATCTTCCTCTTTTGACAATGGATCACGCCGCTGGACGGTCGATTCCAGCTTGGAGAGAGGAATTTGAGCACACGCTACTTGACGATTGGTGGCTAAAAGTTTGCTATCAATCACGCTTGGATGAAATTGATTTGCCAGTGCTTCATATTTCAGGTTGGTATGATGACGAGGAAATTGGAACGCCGCTCAATTTCTCACGGATGGCGGACCACGCAAAACATCAGAGGCTAATCATGGGGCCGTGGGAGCACCGTGTAAACATATCGAAAAAAATTGGTGACATTGATTTTGGACCACAGGCAGTTATCGATTTGTACGCAGAAGAATTGAGGTTTTTTGATCGTTGGTTAAAAAACATTTCAAACGGTATTGATATGGAAGACCCTGTGCGAATCTTCGTGATGGGAAAAAATGAATGGAGAAACGAACGCGGGTGGCCGCTCTCAAGAACAAACTTTACACGCTGGTATTTACAGAGTGACGGGAAATTGAACGTATGTAAACCAGAGATAGGTGAGGCATTCGACTCGTATACATACGACCCTAAAAATCCTACCCCGTTCCTGACCAAACCTACATCTGAACAAATTGGCGGTCCAGACGATTATCGCAAAGTCCACGAACAGGACGACATTCTTGTCTATACAAGTGATGTTTTACAGGAACCACTTGAGGTCACTGGACCAATTAATATCGAACTGTTTGCTAAAACCAGCGCAAAAGATACCGATTTTATGGCAATGTTGTTCGATGTTTGGCCAAATGGTTTTGTACAACGGTTGTGTGACGGGATGGTTCGAGCGCGCTTTCGAAATGGAATAGACCATGAGGATTTTGTTGAACCTGGCGCGATTGAAGAATACAAAATTAATCTTTGGGATACATCCCATGTCTTTTTACCTGGTCATAAAGTTCGAGTCCATATTGCTTCTAGTGCTTTCCCCAAATACGATCGGAACCTGAACACAGGCGATAGATTCGCTGACAGTGTTGAGGTAGTTTGCGCAAAACAAACAATTTTTCACGATAAGGACCATTCTTCTGCAATCATTTTACCTGTAATCAACTACCCTAAATAATTTATTTTCCAATCGATTGTGCCACATCATCCGCAACGCCGGCTCGATATGGATTGATAGACGGGCCGGTACGCACTGGATGAACACGATTGGTTAAAAAGATGCAGATAACATCATCCTTTTTATCGACAACAATGGATGTTCCAGTAAATCCTGTGTGTCCAAAAGTTTCCGTCGAAGCTAATCCTCCCATGTACCACGGTTGATTTATCTCCCAACCAAGAGCATGTTCGTGTCCTGCAAGAGTCTGAACTTCCTCCATCAGACGAACCGTTTCTGGTTTCAGAATTTGCACTCCATCGTATGATCCGCCATTTAAAATCATTTGCGAAAATATAGCAAGATCATATGCAGTACTAAAAATTCCCGCATGACCTGATACCCCACCAAGAGACCACGCATTTTCATCATGGACCTGTCCCCATACCATTCCTCTTTTAGTCCACGGTTGATACTCCGTCGCAGCAATTCTTTGTCGACTACTTGCTGGTGGGTTAAACATGGTGTCTTTCATACGAAGAGGAACGGTAATATTTCTGCGAATAAACTCATCCAGTGGTTCCCCGCTGACCGTTTGTATGACTTTACCAAGGGTAATCATGTTCAAATCACTATACTGGTAGACAGTACCAGGCGGGTTTTGAAGAGGGTGATTATAAACTGTCTGAATCCGTTCATCTATGCTCTTGTTTTCTTTCCAAAGGGGAATCCCCGGTTCGAATCCTGATGTATGAGTCAGAAGCATTCGTATTGTAACTTTCTCTTTTCCGTGACTAGCAAACTGAGGAATGTACTTTGCTACAGGCATATCTAAACTAAGTTTACCTTCCTCATAAAGCTTCATCGCAGCAACGGCCGTAAATAACTTGGTTAACGATGCAATGTCAAAAATAGTGTCTGTATGCATAGGTACCGGGTTCGCCATCTTTACGAAGTTACCATTTATGTATTCTGCCGCAAATCCATAGGCACTATTTTTGACAACTACTCCGTGCCGAACCACAAGTACAACAGCACCCGGAAAAGCTTTTAGACTTATTCCTTTTTGAATTAAGGAATCGATGTTTTGTAAGGAATCCGACCTCATTTCGACAGTCCCTGCTCTTCCATTCACAAGCTTCGTGGATGATGAAGAATTTTTGGGTACATGCTCGCTAAGATTTCCACACCCCGAGAGGAAAAGGATACCAACCATGAACAAAATCAAACATCGTGCAGTTTTCTTCACGTTTTGTCCCCATTTTATACTTTAAATGTATATTAACTACTTCCTATGAACCTTCCCATCTTCATCAACCAAACAGCTCGCTGATTCCCTGTCAAGAACAACAATAACATCTCTATGGAGCTGAAGAATACTTGCTGGAACATCAGTTCGCACATCTCCAAGTACCGACTTCGCAATGATGTCCGCTTTTTCCCTCCCAAAGGCCATAAGCACTATTTGCTTTGCTTGCAGAATGGATTGGACACCCATCGTGATTGCCTGTTTTGGAACACTTTCGATATCAGAGAAAAACCTTGAATTGCTTTGAACCGTCTCTGGGCGCA
Source organism: Bacillota bacterium (assembly GCA_021820805.1). The sequence continues at coordinate 2,004 of JAKADF010000166.1, read as the reverse complement.
ATTGAACAACATGTGTTTTAGATAGTAGTAAGTCATCTGGTTCGTTGAATCCAATATGACCATTGTGACCTATACCAAGTATTTGCAGGTCAATAGGATGGCGTCTGATTACGTTATCGTATCGTTCACATTCTGCTTCCAAATCATCTGCGGTTCCATCCGGAAGAAAAATATTCTCTTCTTTAATGTTCACCTTAGAAAATAAGTTTTCATTCATAAAATAATGATAACTTTGTTCATGAGTGCCTCGGAGCCCAATGTACTCGTCAAGATTAATCGTCGTTACATGAGACATGTCAAGTCCACATCTGCAGAGGTTAACAAGAGCTTGATAAAACGGTATAGGAGTAGAACCTGTTGCCAGCCCAAGAACCGGTCTCTCCGACCCCAGAATTACGTTTTCCGCCACGGATGCAGCGTATATTCCGGCATCATGAGGAGTATCAAAGATACGTAGTTTCATATGTTGTCATCCTTTTGACTGTTTTACACTTGTGTTTTAGACTACGACTCCACAATTTCAGTATATTTATCATAATATAACTCAGTACGCCTTCAAAGATAGAGAAATAAGTCGTGCACTTTACCGAATCTGCAACAATCGCCACACCATCATTCATGGTAATTGCGAGTGGTTGTGCACCACACTCTTTTACAAGCATTTTTAGAGAAAGAGTAAAATCGAATATGCTATGATGGTAACGGCATGAAGTGTATGCGACATATATATTGAAGATTCTGAAGTGAGGTTTTCATTTCTTATGCAAAGACGGGTGACCATTGACCACGTAGCAAAAGCTGCTGGTGTTTCCATTTCAACAGTTTCAAATTTTTTGAACAACCGCTTCGATGCCATGAGTGAAACTACTCGGGAACGAATATCCGCAGTAATCGATAAATTGAATTACAAGCCGAATAACCTTGCACGCGGTCTTAAGGGAAATAAGAGCCGGTCTATTGCAATTGTAGTGGTCAATATCGGTTATCCTTTCTGTGTGTCCATCATCCGATCCTTAGGTGATATGTTATCAGAGCAAGGTTACAGCCTTCAGGTTAATGAAACTGGCGACGATTCGAGCCGAGAGCGGAAAATCCTAGAATCGCTGCAAGCTCAACAAGTGGACGGAATTGTGATCCAAACAAATGGTCAAAATAATGATCTTTTAAGTAATCTCGCTAAGCAGATGCCAGTCGTTTTAATTGACAGAGAGTTTAACATTCCACATATTGTTAATGTCATTACAAATAATCTTGAGGCTTCTGCAGAACTTACAACAGCCCTGTTCGAAAAGGGCTACCAACATGTTTTATATATAACAGAACAAATTGAGGATGTCAGTACACGTAGAAAACGGCTTGATGGTTATAAACAAGCATGTATTTTGCGCGGATATGAACCTTCTGTATTCTGGGTCAATCGAAAACAGCCGGATTCCTTCAAAACTTTCGTTTCAGATATGCTCCTTCATATACCAAGCGAACCGTTCGCTCTGTACACAGCGAACGGCTTAATCATGCTGCAGTTGTATCCGTTGCTGCGCCGTGTACTGCCAAATGTTCCGCGAGGTATGGGACTTGCTACATTTGACGATCCCGATTGGGCAGAGCTAGTCACCCCGCCGATGACTGGCGTTCGCCAACCCACTGCTGAAATTGGCCAAATTGCCGCCGAATCCATCATCCATCATCTAAAACAAAACCAACCGTTCCAGAAACGTAAGGTACGGGTAGTTGATTCTGTCCTCGTTCTACGAGAATCGACTGAGTCAAAACTGTTTGACATTACCACCAACGAGGCCTAAGAGGATTTCACAGAGCCTGAACTCCGATTGTACTAGTAGTACCAAACTATCACAACGCGACCGTCCGGTTTTTCGTTCCATGAAAAACTGCTATAAAAAGCAATTCGAAACCAATTCACACCATCATCTGGGCTTCGATAAAGCTCCAATTCCCCCATGTCCGTTGCATACGTATAATCGTCTCTTTCATTGTAAAAAAACT
>JAKADF010000165.1 GCA_021820805.1 Bacillota bacterium | reverse complement strand
GTGTAATGTTTCATTATTGGAATGAGTATGCGGGCAAGCAGTAATGAATCTATTGCATCCGTTGAAGTTGGGAGGTCATATCCATTATCTTCACAAGTTTTGAGTAGAAACCCGAGATCGAACCCAACATTGTGCCCAGCAAGTCTTTTACCAGCTATGAAGGATAGAAATTTTGGAAGTGCCTCTTCAATGGTTGGAGCATTTTCAATGTCCTGTCCACTTATTCCTGTCAGAGATTGTATGTAGGCGGGAATCGTATGATTTGGACGGATAAGCGTTTGAAAAACTTCAACTACTTCTCCGTCCATATAGTGTACAGCGCCAATTTCAATAATCTCATCTTCTGCTGCAGACAAACCAGTTGTTTCTAAATCAAAAACTACAAATTCCACAAAATGTACCTCTTTTCGCCTACCTTTAATGACATTTTAACAAATATTGTTTCTCAGCCAAACAAGCTTGGTCAAGAAATATCCGCGCTTCATCTATTCTGCCCAGTTTTAATGCGGTAACGTGCAGTGCGGTAAGAATTGCAAAATTTTTTGTTCCAATCGCATTGGCAAGCAAAAGATGCTCCATGGCATCCGTATATTGGCCGCTTTGCATAAGGGTGGTCCCGCAAATATAAGCTGCAAGTTTCCGAATGGGAAGATTTTCTGACTTGCAGGCTGCTTTCATTCGGCTTAAGTCTGCATGCATTAATCCAGATATAATGTTTTGCAGGTCCTTGTAGGGTTCGTCGATAGAAACAGATAACAGCTTTAAAATTCGTGTCTTATTCGGGTTCATGCTTTCAGAAATAGCGAGTTGCAGTAACCCAGCAGGGTGATTACGATGCATACACAAAAGCTTGTTCAGAATCAATTGGGATTTTGTATATTGACCAGAATTTAGTGCATACCAGCTTGCATGTAAGTATCCCTCTGCACGCATTGACTCGGTGGACAGCATATACCGACTTATGCGTTCGCCTAATTCCAGATTTCCAGTCATTTGGCAGACATAGCTATAAACAGCCATTAGCTCGAAATAATCTGGGAATTTTTTGTACGCATCTTCACACTCTGTTAATGCCTCTTCGTATGAGCTTCGCTCTAAAAAGGAATAAATTCTTAAGAGATGTGCCTCACGGTCAAGTGGGTCTCGTTTTAATACATGAGCAAGCATTCGCTCAGCTGCGGCGGGTTCAGAAATAGCTAAATAACAAGCACCTAAATTGAACCACACATCTGTATAGTTCGGCATTGCACATAGAGCATCTAGATAAGCTCTAACTGCCCCTTCTTTGTCACCTTCCCGCAAGCAAATTACGGCTTCAATTTCTGAAGCCGCACAAGCTAAAGTTGGATTTTTTAAGTAAGCCTTAACTGCTTCCAGTTGTGCCCTGCCTTCCGATAAACGCCCGAGCGCCGTGTAGGATGCAGCCAAGAACAGATAAGCAGCAGGCTCGTTTATGGTTGGCACGGCGTGCTCTAAGGCTTTACTTGCTTCTTCAAACATAAGCAAATCAAAGTATGCCATGCCGCGCCTCAGTGCAACTTCAGTCTGGTTGGTCATGTCAAATATCATAGACTCTAACTGAACATGATTAGGTTCTGGGGCGTATCGAACCTGAACAGTCTGGTCAAAGTTAGTGCGTGAATTGCCTGTTTTTAATTCTCCAAGCTTGTCCATTGCATCCGTTAATTTTTCTTCAAGTGTCATCCATTGGTCGAGCCACGAAACACCGAGCTCGTGTATTTCCGATAGCTTTTCTCTAAAGAGCATTCTTTCTTTTGAATCAGTCGTATCTAGCTTACTCTGTATGGTCTCAACAGTTTGAAATAAAATTGAAAACTGCTCTTCGAACATCAGCAGACCTCCTTGAACATACAAATAGAATGTTCTAAGAGGCACATAATTTATTCGACTAAGCTGGACTAACCAGTTAGTCAAAAAGGATGTCACCACTATGCACTGGTATGATTTCACCGTTGTCTTGTTTTATATATAAGATGCCTAAAGCATCTACATCAACTGCAGTTCCAGTCAATAGCGTTCGAGGTGTTTGTATGTGTATCCGTTTTCCAAGCGTCGCACATCCTTCTTTCCATTCACTTAAAACATCGCGAAATCCAGATGTGCCGGCTGCAAGATTCGTAAATAACGGATCCAATTCATTTAAAATTTCGCCAGCAAGCGCAACATTTGAGATTTGTTTTCCGGTTTCTCCATAAAGTGATGTAGCGATTGTCTCCAATTGTTCTGGAAAAAGATTACGCTCGATATTTGTGTTAATTCCAAAACCAATGACAGCATAGTGTACATTTTCCCCATCTGCGCGAATTTCCGCAAGAATACCGCATACTTTCTTTTCGTTTAAAAGTAAATCGTTTGGCCATTTGATTCGTACATCGATACCTGATACTTTGTGAATTGCACGTCTGATTCCTACGCTTGCTAAGAGCGTTAGTTCCGCAGCTCTTTGCAGCGGAAATGGCTGTCTCGTAATAATTGATAACCATAGTCCCCCTTTAGGTGAGAACCAAACTCTTCCCCTGCGGCCCTTGCCGCCTGTTTGCAAGCCTGCACTCACAACAGTACCATGCTTGGCACCTTGGTGTACGAGTTTTTGTGCTGCGGCGTTCGTGGAGTCTACCTCTTTTAAATAAATTACACTGCGTCCAAGCTTAGTGGTTGGCGCTAAGTGTGGTTCAAGCAGTGGTTCCAGGATAATGTCTGGAATGTAGGTCAGCCGATATCCGCGTCGATGAATGGATTCAAATACGAATCCAAGCGACTCAAGCGTATTAATGTGTTTCCATATAGCTGTTCTAGTAACGCCAAGCTTTTGGCTCAGCATCTCTCCAGATACGAATTCTCCGTCTGCCGCAAGAAACGCTCTCACCATTGCATTACGAGTCGTGTCCGAATCATGGATATTTTGGAGCAATGTTTCCAATCCTACACGCGCCCTTCTACTAAACAATTTTTCAAGTATGCAATTAATTTTAGTTTTGTATTTTCTATCTCTCCTGAAAGTACAGCATCGCACAACACTGTGAAGGCTTGTCCGATTTGCGGGCCTGTCATACCAAAGGACACCAGATCTTCTGCAGTAATCGCTAAGTCTGTTCTCGACCAAATCGGCTGTATGGATGCCTGGCTTGAAAAAAGTTGTTCGTAACTGACCTGTGTGTTGAAACAGAGACCGTCACGAATTTTTGCCGCAATTTGAACCCAAGCTGGTTTTACATGAAAGAATGTTTCTCTCCATTTCATAGTGGACCAGTTTTCAAGTTCCTGTTTCGCAATACCTGCAATTGTGCCAATTACCTTTGCTTCACGAATACCAAGTGCAAATTGCTTGAACAAACTTCTTGCAGTCAGCTCTGGGTCATCTGCGAACATAAGCCATGTACTCCAAGTTGCCAACGAGTAAGTTTGTTCATCAGTTTTCGGGAATCGGTTATTCCAGTTTTTTTGCCGATCCGCTTGGATTCCGGACAAAGATTCAAAGTAATGTTGCATGTGCTTAATTGGTTCAGGCAGGTTCGTAAGAAATTGGTTATTTGCAAGCAATGATACAACATGCCACCAATTTGCCCTTGCTATTTTCGAAAACTCCTCACCAATTCGCTCTTTGGATACGCGGCACAGACCTTCTGATGTTTCATTCATTGCTGCGAGAGTCGTCTGTTCTACCTGAAACGACAGCTGTGCAGCAAAACGGATCGCGCGCAAAATACGCAGACTGTCTTCGCTAAATCTATCCCTGGCGACACCAACGGCTCGGATACGCTTCTCGAATAAATCGGTTTGCCCTTCAAACGGATCGATTATCTGACCTGATTCCGTCAGTGCCATTGCATTTACTGTAAAATCACGTCTTGCTAGATCCTCATAAAGAGTTGCACCAAATGTCACGCTGTCTGGATGGCGACCGTCAGAATAAGCTGATTCTGCACGATAGGTAGTCACTTCAACAGCACAAGCAGGGTCAGAAGCTACTGTTACAGTTCCATGTTTGAGCCCAGTGCCGCGCGTGCTCGAAAATAACCGAACCACATCCATTGGGAGTGCACTTGTTGCGATATCGTAGTCGTTCACAGGTCTTGATAACAGCATATCACGGACACATCCACCGACGAGTTCAGCTTCATATCCATTAGATTGCAATGTATAGAGTACATGTTTTACTGCACTGGGAATGTTTTTGGTTACTACCATTTTGAGTTGCTCTCATCAGTCAATTTACGATAAAGCGCTTCGTATTCTTGTACTTTATCACGAATATTGAATTTTTCTTGCGATCTGACGCGAGCAGCAATTGACATTTTTTCATATTGTTCATCATCTTGCAAAAGTGTAAGGACATTACGCGCCATATCCTCAATATCTCCGACTTGTGACAAGTAACCCGTCTCACCGTGTGTGACAACTTCGGGTATTCCACCTGCAGTTGAGCCAATAACTGGTACACCGCATGCCATAGCCTCAAGGGCGACGAGACCAAAACTTTCCTTAGCAGAAGGAAGAAGAAATATATCAGCAGCTGCGAATAAAGGCGCGACCTCATCTTGTTTACCAAAAAACCTGACTTTGTCTTCCAATTTCAACTTATATACGAGTTCTCTTGCTGGTTGTAATTCCGGACCTTCACCAATCATGATTAGACGGCTTGGAATTTGGGATTCGACCGTTGAAAAGATCTGAATCACATCTGATATCCGTTTCACCTTACGGAAATTTGATATATGTAATAAAACCTTCTCTCCTGATGGGGCAAAGCAATGACGGACTTCCATTGGACTTAATGGCCTAAATGTATTGGTATCAACAAAATTATATATACATTGAATTGGTTTTAACGTTGAAAACAAATCTTTCGTTTCTTGAATCAGGCTGTGACTTACGGCAGTAACCGCATCGCTTTTCTCGATACCAAGCTTCATAACTTGTTTAAGACTTTTATCTTGTGCTAAAACAGTTACATCTGTACCGTGCAGAGTCGTGACAATACGAACGTGATGGTTTCCCAGCAACTCTCGTGCCAAAAATGCACAAACGGCAAACGGCAATGCATAATGAACGTGCAGGATATCAAGATCGTACTGGTTAATCACACTTGCCATAAGCGCAGACAATGAGAAATCGTATGGTGGTGTCCGCAGGACGGGGTATGACATAGTATCTATCTGATGAACAAATATATTTTCATGAAAACCGCCAAGACGGAAAGGTACGTCCGTAACAATAAAGTGTACTTGGTGGCCAACGCTCGCGAGAGCTTTTCCGAGTTCAGTTGCTACAGCACCTGAACCGCCAACTGTTGGATAACAACTTATCCCGATTTTCAACCAATTCCCCTCCGGTCTAGATACGTCACCAAAGCAGGTTTTCTAGTCCATAAACCATTCCTTCAAGTCGAGAAACATGCTCGCAAGCAACTAGAATTCCACTCATGAAGCTTTGCCTGGATAATGAGTCGTGTCGTATAGTCAAAACTTCTCCAACTCCTCCGAACAATACCTCTTGGTGTGCAACAAGGCCTGGCAATCGAACACTGTGGATTGGAACTTCTGAGCCAGAAAGCTCTCTCGCCATTTCTTCGGCAGTGCGTTTTGCTGTTCCAGACGGGGCATCCTTTTTGCCATCGTGATGAAGTTCTATGATCTCTGCCTTTTTAAAAAACTTCGCAGCTTCAGATGCAAAACGCATCATGAGCAATGCACCAATCGCAAAGTTCGGGCAGGCGATTCCGCCAATTTTTTTGTCTTTGCAAGCATAGTCCCATCTTTTAATATCGCTCTGTTGATATCCTGTTGCACCAACTATGGGCCGAATGCCAAAATCAATAGCAAGATCAATATGCAAAATAACACTTTTTGCATCCGTTAAATCAAGCCATATGTCAGGTTTCGTCTCCTCAATCAGTGATGCTGGGTCATCGAACAAAGGAAAAGTCATGTTTAAATCTTGGGCTTGTCCCATGTTGCGAATTAATCCTGCGCACACTTCAAATCTAGGATCTAAAGAGATTGTGCGGGTAGCTTCGAGTCCCATTTTCCCCGTCACACCCGCTATTGCTATTCGGATCTTACTATTAGTCAAGATGTACCCTCCTGTTTGGTATCTGGTACCTTGTAATATGACTCATCTAGTGAATACAGCGCCTGTTGTGCTTCTTCATTCAGCGGATCAAGTTCAAGTGCAGATTTAAATCGCTTCATAGCCTCATCTACATCTCCGTTTAAAAAGGCAGTTCGCGCATCGCGATTATAAATAGCTGCCATCACAACATCTAAATGTTGTTTGTACATTGGATTATCTGGTTCAAGTTTTGCAGCACGCAGGGCCCACGTCATTGCAAGGTCAAAATCTTCACTTCGCAAAGCAGTGATGGAAGCATGAAAGTAGTACAAGGCATTAAACGGATCTGATGCAATTGCTTTTTCGAACGCTTCCTGTGCATGCTCAAAATCTCTAATATATAAGTAGGCGTATGCTGCTTTTAAGTAATGTTCACCTTGCATGCCTTCACCCCCGTATCATCCTATGTCACGATGAACGGGTGGATTGTACCTCGGCCCAGCCAAACTCTGAATTAGGCTAGATTCGCGTCCATCTATCTTTGTCTCTTGTTTCAAATTTGTTCATTACATCTTGAAACGATTGATTGAGATCAATTCCTAGACGATTTGCGAGACATGTGATGACAAATAACATGTCGCCTAGTTCAAGCGCAATGCTGCCTTCCTCTTCTGTTTTTTTCTTGGGTTTTTCTCCATACAAGTGGTTTACTTCTCTTGCCAGTTCACCTAACTCTTCACTTAAACGAACAACCAAGGTCATCGGCAAGAAGTAACCTTCTTTAAACTGGCTGATATACCGATGGACTTCTTGCTGCATGTTTGAAATATACATAAAAAATAAATCCTCCAAACGTGAGTCGCACAGTTTAACTGGAAAGTATCTTTTTACAAAATCCATGTGCATCGTGATCCTTTACCTATTATAGCGAATCTAGGCGAATACACATAAACCCAAAGTCTGTACATATGATGTAGGGACAAATTCGGACAACTACTCCGCTTTGTAGTGGATGAACCACAAGCGAAGTCGAGGAAAGTA
>JAKADF010000164.1 GCA_021820805.1 Bacillota bacterium | reverse complement strand
CCTATTTTGTATCGAAGAATATACTTCATCTCAATTCCTCGCTTCCCATTTTGCTACTTCTTCCCGAACACGGGGCGCAACTTCTGTTCCCAGAAGCTCAATAGCTCGCATTACATATTCATGCGGCATCGTTCCAACAGGCACATGCAGCATAAACCTCGTGATGCCGACATTCTTTCGGAGATCAATAATTTTCTTAGCAACCGTATCAGAGTCTCCAACGTAGAGCGCTCCTTCAAAGCGTCGCGCGGCATCGTATGTCATGCGGTCATAATGCCCCCACCCACGCTCTCGACCAATAACATTCATTGCACGCATGGTTGGCAAGAAAAATTTCTCAACCGCATCCTCATTACTGTCAGCAATAAAGCCATGAGAATGAGATGCCACTTGTAATTTTGATGCATCATGGCCTGCACGCCGAGCTGCTTTTTTATAAAGCTCCACAAGAGGTGCAAACTGAAGCGGCTTTCCTCCGATAATCGCTAAAACAAGCGGCAATCCAAGGAATCCTGCTCTAGCTACAGATCTTGAATTTCCACCACTCCCAATCCAAACAGGTAAAGGATTCTGAACTGGACGAGGGTATACACCGATATCATGAATAGCTGTTCTAAATTTACCTGACCATGTCACTTTTTCCGACTCCCGTAATTTCAGCAACAACTCCAGCTTTTCGTCAAATAAATCGTCATAGTCTTCCAAGTCATACCCGAAGAGTGGGAACGATTCAATAAAGGAACCGCGGCCGGCCATGATTTCTGCTCTTCCGTTCGAAATTCCATCCAGAGAAGAAAACTCTTCAAATACACGTACCGGATCCGCCGAAGAAATCACTGTAACAGCACTAGTCAACCGAATCCGCTTCGTTCTTGAAGCAGCCGCCGCTAACACAACTATGGGAGAGGACGCGGCGTAATCCCTGCGATGATGTTCTCCGACACCAAAGACATCGAGCCCTACCTGGTCAGCGAGCACAATTTCCTCAACAACCTGGCGTAACCGCTCTGCATGACTAATTACAACACCAGTTTCTACGTCTGGTGTCGTTTCAACAAACGTCGTAAGTCCAATTTCCACTACTCGAACCTCCTTCTGACTGTGACCGAGATAAGGCGGCCAGAACTACTGCCTGTCCTTCACAATGGTTTTTGCAGGAAAATTTTAAAAACCTTGTGGAGTTGGTTTTTTCCGCACATTTTTACTTCTGTGCCCAATTCTCAACAATAGAAGTTTCTGCCACAACAGGTACGAGATGTAGGTACTTTGAGCCAGCATGTTCCATCGTTTCCTTAAGAATTTCGGCCGTCACTGCAGCCCCTTTTTCAGGAGCCTCAATTATGATTTCGTCGTGTACCATCCCAACTATTTTGGCTGATGTCCCTTTGAGATTATAGACCAAGTCAGCCATGGCTTGCTTGACAATGTCCGCTGCGGTTCCTTGTACAGGCCAGTTATACAACCCTGCGACACTTATTGCTTCCATCCATTGATGCTTTCTTCCGCCGAGAGTTCGACTGATTCTTTCTTTCGATATTTTGACTGACTTGTGCCAATTTGCGACTCCGGAGTACGCTTTAAAAAAGCGCTTCCGAAACATTTCCGCTTCATCCAGGGTCATCGTAACTCCATAGGTTGACCTTGCATATGCTTGCAGACCACGTGCTCCCATTGCATAGACCAGTCCGAAGTTCACTGCTTTGGCTGCTTGTCTCTCTTGCTTAGATACGTCGCTTAGCCTTTTGTTTGCAATAAGGGATGCAGTCAAGCGATGCAGGTCTTGCCCCCGTGTATATGCCTGAATCATTGTTTCATCTTTTGAAATCTCTGCCACTACTCGCAATTCAATTTGAGAGTAGTCCGCAATAATAAGCTTGTGACCAGCTTTGGCTACAAAGCAGTGCCTAAATTCTTTACTTCTAGGAATTTGTTGAAGATTGGGATGACTGCATGAAAAACGACCCGTGAATGTGCCCATCTGATGATATCTAGGATGAAGCCTGCCAGTTCTTGGATGAATTGTTTCGGGGATGCTATAAATAAAAGCCTGCAACGCCTTAGTTGCCCTGCGGTATTCCAGCAGCTGCCGAACTACAGGGTATTTACTTGCAAGTGGTATGAGTTGACTCCGTGAAGTCGATTTGATGGGAATCCCTTGTTCGTTTAAAGCTTTCAGAACCTGCTGTTGACTGTCCAAATTGAATGAATCCGTATCTTCTCCAAACAAGTTCAGTTGAACAAAAGGTCTGTGAAAGTACTTCTTCAATTCGATAGAGGCTGATTTCTTTTGATGTTCTAATTGTTTTCTGAGCTCGTCCCAGCGTTCAAGATTTAACTCAATACCGGTTAATTCCATCTCTGCCACTGCATACAAGCATCCAAATTCGAGCTTCGCAATGTTAGTTAAATCCTCGGACTGCAAATCACGAATCATGGCTTCTCTCAGTGGAATTAAAACTGCTGCGTCCCGTGCTGCATATTCATATTGCTTTCTGGACAAATCATCGCTCCAATTACTTGTCTGCAGTCCTTTGGATAAATCAACTGAAAGGTAGTATTGTGTCAAACTATTCAGTCCAAACCTTGGCAATTCTGTTTTTTGTTGTAATAGGTATCCTGCAATCAATGTATCAAATACACGTCCTGAAACAGATAACCTAGACTGCTCTAAGAACTCCATATCAAACTTAGCGTTATGAAAAACCTTAATCGCCTTGCTGGATAGAAGTTTACTTATAATGGCTCGAGTTTGTTGGTCAATTCCCCGCATATCAAAGACGATTACCGGACAGCCAGTTGTTGCAATCTGAATCAAACGGATACTGTCCTGCAAAGGATCGAGCCCAGTGGTCTCGATATCAATACCTAACACCTTACTTATTCGAAGATTTTCTAAGTGCTTCAACAATTGGAAGTAACTAGTGACAACTTCAAATGTACTTTCTAATTTCATTACAAGTTCCTTCTAGCCCAAAATTGTGACCAATTTTGAAGTCCCAAACCGACTGGCAAACAAAATTGAATTAGCTGCAAATGTTTTAACTGTAAGATCAGTATTGTACCATATGAGATAGTATAATCGTTCCAAAAACCTTCCACGTAAAAAACAAAATAAGCCAGAAGATTCCTGGCTCATTTTAGGTAGAACAATTTATTCAATTCTTTAGTTTTTCGTCATTAGTTGTTTCAGAGCTTGGGTTAATAAGGTCACGTTCCCGCGAGTAGATCCATATCCCATCAGCCCGATACGCCAACCCTTACCTTTCAGCGGACCCAATCCTCCGCCTACCTCTATACCATATTCATTGAGGAGCTCGGCACGAAGTTTACCCTCGTCGTACCGGGACGGAATCAAAACGGTTGTAAGCTCTGGCAACCTATAGCCTTCTTCAGCAAATAACTTTAACTCCATAGATTGTAAATGTTCTTGGAGCATCCGGCCATTCTCAGTGTGGCGTCTAAATGAATTTTCTAAGCCTTCTTCAAGTAATAGACTTAGAGCCTCATGTAAACCGAATAGCATGGAGATAGGAGCCGTATGATGATAGAACCTTTCTTTCCCCCAGTAATTTGCAATCATATTCAAATCTAGATACCAGCTTTGGACCTTAGTCTTTCTCCCTCGTATTCGAGTTAAAGCTGACTGACTAAAGGTTACCGGAGATAGCCCTGGGGGAGCTGACAGACATTTTTGTGTCCCACTGTAACACGCATCAATCTGCAGCTTATCTACCTCTACCGGAATTCCACCAAGTGACGTAACAGTATCAACAACAAACAAAGCTCCATACTCATGCACCAATTGGCTAATTTCATCTAGAGGCTGTAACACACCTGTCGATGTCTCCGCATGAACTAGTGCTACAATCGTGATCCCGGGGGTAGACTGTAGTACACTTTCAATCCGTTCAGGTTGGATAGGTTTTCCCCATTCAGCCTGAACTGTCACGACCTCGGCACCGCATCTTTGTGCAATATCTTTCATTCTTTCACCAAATAAACCACAAATCCCAATTAGAACTTTGTCTCCAGGTTCAATTAAATTTACAAATACTGTTTCCATTCCAGCGCTGCCTGTTCCCGGCATTGCAAGTGTCAATTCATTGGTAGTTTGAAAGACTTTTCGTATCATGTTCTGCATATCTGTCATAATTTGTAGAAAATACGGATCTAAGTGCCCTACCAAAGGCGTAGCCATTGCTTTGAGAACGTCCGGATGGACAGGACTTGGGCCCGGTCCAAGCAATATACGATTTTGTGACTGTACGCGCATATTATTCCTCCTATTTTTATATACATAACTTTATAATGGTATTAAGTCAAGAGAGTTGAGAAATGAATAGAGTTCTTAAAAAACTGGGTAACAGGTTCAATCTTTTGATGTTTGATTATCAAACGCAACATCAAACTCCTCCTTCAATCCTCGAAATCCGCTGTCAGTAACACGTATTGCTCTTCCGTCCGGGATTCGCTCTATCCAACCTAACCGAAATAGCCGTTCAGTCACTGCGGCTCCAAGTGCTCCAGCTACATGATTTCGACGCTCCGTTGAGTCCAGGCATTGGCGGGCAAAATGGCGCCGCCCGCCTTGAATACTGTCAAGGTCAATGCCGAAGCTGTTGAACCATTTTGCCCCAGTGGGTGTTACAATGAAATCTTGCGCCTCTTCTTTCAGTAAACCTCGTTCTAACATTTTGTCTGTAAGTGTAACTCCTACTTCTCCGGCAAGATGGTCATAGCATGTCCGAGCAAAGCGAATAGCCTTCAACTTATCTGACATGGGACGGATTGGTGCGTGTGGCGTAATGTTATTTAGTACTTGTTCGATGTAAGGGTTAGCCAACTGATAGTATTGATGCCTTCCGTATGATTTACAGACCAGTAATCCTTCTTCCACCATCACTGTTAGATGTGAATTTGCTTCCTGGGGTGTAATGCGTGCCGCACGAGCTAGCTCACTGGAAGTCAAAGCTTTTCTGCTAAGAAGGTTTATCAACATGGCGGAACGTGATGGATCCTCGATAACCGATGTCACCTTTGCTATGTTTTGATTCGATTCCAAGTACCCTCTGCTCCTTTGTTATTTAAGATTTGATTAAGCACTTACGAAATAAGATGATAAAGACAGCTGAGCGAAGGGGCAGTTTAACTCGTCCTGATGTCATTGCAGTTAGCCAACAGCAAGTCAGATTGATTGTATTAACTTAACGCAGGCGATTGACAGTAAATACGTATATGAAGAGATTCTCGTTGGTAGTCTGCCAACCTTTGAAAATCCTTCATAAACACTTCGCCGGATTTAGGCGTGATTCGGTGCTTTAGAACATTCTTTTCCATTTTGATCCGTAAGAATAGACGATTTTTAACCTATGGCTGCAGTAGATATCGCTAACTAAAAGCTCCGTACATTTTCCTTCACTCTCTTCCCCTCGACATGATGTGACGTGTGAGATTGGACAAGCTGCTTGTAGCGGTGTTTGCCTAATAAATCGCACTTTTTTTGCTAAAAGCCAATTGAGTTATAAGTGGCCCTTAGTTGCAAACGCACTTCATTTAAAAGAGTTTAACATACATTTTTTTAAGGCTGATATCCGCCTTTGTCTGTTCCAATGTCACTGTTGCTTGAATGTATTAACGATACGGGGGAGGTAACTATGTCACGAAACATCTATCTTGCGCTTGGGGATTCCATTACTGCTGGAATGGATACTAGTCATCCCACCCTAAGTTTCGTCAAGCATGTTAGTGAGTTTTTGAAAAGTAAGTCTATTACTGAACGAACTGTTGTTATTGCACAACCAGGATGGACAGCAAAAAGGCTGTTTCAAATGGGTAGTACACTTCCCAACACTCTTTGGGATAACGTTGGTATTGCCACTATCTGTATAGGTAGTTCCGACTTTTCTCGACTATTAAAACCCCGACGTTTGAGTTTGGATGGAAATCCATTTTCACCAAGGGCTATTCTCCAAAAAGCTGATGAATTCGGCTATCATACAGATCAACTGTTTCAATTAGTAAAGAATAAAGAAATTCCACATGTACTTGTGACGACATTGTATAATCCGTTTCCCTCTTTTATGCCGGCAGGCCATTTCATTGAAGGTATAAACAGCATTATCCGAGATTGTGCATCATACTACAAATTTTCTGTTGTTGATGTGGATAAGAGATTTACAAACAATGAGGCGTACTTCATTCAAGGATATCGAACTGGCGGCATAGAGGACCTCATGACGCCTCTTCGTAAACCAATTCTCCCAAACAACGCTGGACATAGATTAATTGCTGATCTTATAACGCAACGTTTGACACAATTATTGACGAAGGGTTCCAATAACAAGCATTCAGGATCTCGACGCCAGCATAAAGCCACTTTCAAAAAATTGAATGGCCTGCGTAAAGGTAAATCCACCAGAGTTCGGCGTTATGTATCTATGAAACAAAGTTAAACAGCATGCTCCTACACAAAGAGTCAGTTATGCCTTCCAGAAATTTTTTGAATTCATTTTGCCTGTGTCCAATAATTAACTACGGAGATTGCACAAGAAAGCCGACTGCGGAGCTTTCTTGTGCAATCTGCACCATCAGCCGGCATTTGTAAACCGCTATAAATGAAGTGGATTCGAGGCAGTATGAAGTAATTTACCACCACCATAAGCCCCAGAGGACATAAATGATGAGGAAGGAAACCGCCCAACGACCCCAACCCCAGCCCCAACCACCGAATCCACGGCCGCCCCAGCCGCCATAAGCTCCGGCTCCTGGGGCACCAGCACCGTAACCAGCACCAGGATAACCTCCGCCAAGTCCGCCCCATGCAAGAGCTAAATCAAGTCTTTTCATTTCATCAGCACTCACGTCAGTACTTACTAATTGTGCAGGGATGTGCTGACGTAGTGATAAGACGATGGCACAATCGTTCGAGACTTTTTCAATGAGCCCTACATGATAACCATACTTAGTTCGAAAATGAACCCATTTTCCAACATATTGCTCGCACTCTGCTCTGGTAGTCATACATATCTCCCCCCTCCAAAAGTCTCTCCATACATTTCCGTGAACTCCTTTCGATTGCGGCATGCCTTAAAATATGTACCTGGACAAACATATCGTAGCG
>JAKADF010000163.1:4771-7156 GCA_021820805.1 Bacillota bacterium | reverse complement strand
TTTAAGTCCTTGTGTAATTTCAACCGTATTCGAACCCATTAGACCAACTTGAACTGGCTGGAAGTAGGTTCCGGTAGGAATCATTGAGTTTCCTTTACCTGCACCGCTGCTAGACGCCCCCCCGCCAAAGAAGCCTCCTCCTGAGCTTTTCCTTTGCGATCCGCCTGCAGAACCTCCATTTCCACCTTTGTTGCCAGTTCCTTGTCCATTGCCTCCGAAGCCTCCGTTACCTGAACCATTGCCTGAACCACCGCTACCTGAACCATGGCCCCCATTGCCTCCGCCGGAGAATGAACCCGAACCCTGGCCTTGTCCTTGACCTTGTTTGCCAAACGATGAATTCGGACGAGTTCCTTCTACAAACACACCTTCCACTTGACCCATTTGATGGAGTGCAATTGCAGGAACTGTGATGACATTTGATTTCTGTGCTGCGGTAATGGTTGCACTTGCCGACATGCCTGGTTTTAAGCTCCCAGAGGAATTATCCACAGTCGCGATTACCGTATATTCCGTAACATTAGAGACGACTGATGGAGTTGGGTACACCTGTGTAATGGTGCCTTTAAAGGTTTGATTCGGATAAGCTGGAACTGTGAACGAGACAGCTTCTCCTGTCTGAATCATTCCAATTTGAGATTCACTAACTTGCAGATTCACTTGAAGGTCTTTTGCATTCAAATCTTCCATAACAATAACACTGCTTGAACTCGTGGAAGACGATGCGCTGCTTGTGTTGCTCGTATCACCAGGTTTTTGTCCAACTGTCCCGTTAACCTCAGTGATGACGCCGTTAATCGGCGCTTTAATAACAGTATCGTTCTCTGCCAATTGTGCCGAAGCCAAATTCGCCTGTGCATTTTGCACAGACGCTTGTGCGCTTGCCACACTTGCCTCATCCGATTTAATTGTTACATCACTTGCAGGCTGTTCATCATTTTTGAGTGTCAACTGTGCACTTTGCAATGCTTCCTGTGCATTTGTTACACTATTCTTTGCGTTATCTAGTGATTGCTGTGCAGACGTATGGTCATTCGCCTATGGCCTCGGCTGACTTCTCATGACAAACCTTGTTTCAACCGTGACTCGAATATATTCTCCTCACGTCCATGAGATCTCCCACGGTAAGACGATTCACTTTCCTTCCATGTACCCGCACCATTTACATTGGCATGTCCGTGTAGTTAATTGGACTTCGTTTTGTTGTGCAAACTCATCCCATGCCTTATGCCTGATGATGTTCGTGTTCCTCGGGTCAGAATTTTGCCTCCAGCTTCCTTCAGATTCCACCTCGCGATGGACACCCCTGCTCTTGGCTAGTGGTTGGTAACTACAAACCCCCACAGTGGACTTTCACCACTTAGTTAATCGCCATGCGTGGCGCACACAAAGACCGCCACGTCTGAACGTAGCGGTCTTCTTTCATTCAAATCATAGTTCCAACACTACCTAACCCGTAGGAACACTTCTATGCTAAGCAAGATTCCTTCTCATACCGTGTGCATGTTGGTGCCGAAACTTTATCGTTTGAAAACGCGAATTTGTTCCTTTGCACCCAAGGCTTTGAGAAGGATTTCGGTAGGACACCATCCCGTTAAATACGACACAATT
Source organism: Bacillota bacterium (assembly GCA_021820805.1). Next base: position 5,545 of record JAKADF010000163.1, on the reverse strand, counting down.
AGCATAGTTGCCGGTAGACCACCAATCAGTACCAAATATTTATTTACAAACAAACCCAGAATAATGGATATCCAAAAGAAAAGACCTGCTAATAAACGAATTGCCGAACCTTTGCCACTACATACATACATCAAATTCGCTCCCCTCTCATTTTGTAAACCCGATGATGATTTTAGCATTCTTCTTAACTCGAAATGTATTGCTGCCCTTTGGGCGTTACCATGAAACGGCCTTCACCCAGCAATATACGGTCTCCCGGAGCCAAGCCACCGGTAACATTAGTTTCATTGTTGCCAATAAATCCAATAGTCACCGGCTCAAAATAGACGCCGTTCGGGAGATTTTGATTCAATAATTGTACGTTTGGTAAATTTTTGTCCATGTTTAGTGGCGCCTTTGGTTTTCCAAGTAAGTACACGCCATAAATACCGTTCAATTGCTGTACGGACATGGAAGGTATCGTAATTCCATCATGTTTCGTCTCCGTATTGATAGTAACATCTCCACTCATTCCCGGCTTCACCAGACCTGCTGTATTATCCAACGTAGCTTTGACGTGATATTCATTCAAGGTGCTCCCACCTTGAATCGGCGTTGGGTCTACATTGAACACTTTACCTACTAGAGTCTTGCTAGGAAGTGCAGCAATTGTCATCTTAATTTTGTCTCCGACGGATACGTTTAAAAGCTCCGCCTCGCTAACCGCAATGTACGCCTGCAATTGGTCAACGTCCATCTGAAACACTGGTTGCCCGGGTGAAACGACATCCCCAA
>JAKADF010000163.1:0-4761 GCA_021820805.1 Bacillota bacterium | reverse complement strand
ATTCCATTCACTGGCGCCCTTAACACCGTATATCCATCCGTCACCTCCGCGGTTTTCAATTGGGCTTGTGCCGCTTGAATCCCGGCGGTTGCCGTTTTCACACTAGCCTGTGCAGCGGCCAGGTTCCCCGGTGTTTGAGGATGTAAGACTTGTTGCAACTGTGCATTAGCGCTTTGGACCGCCGCTTTCGCCTGCTTAACTTGATTTGCGGCTTGGTCCACCGTGTTTTGTTGCGATACGCGATCGTTGTACGATTGTTGTGCGATTTGTAGTGCTTTTTGAGCAGCTTCATATTGCGTCTGTGCTTGTTGTACACTGTTCTCAGCACTGGTCAGCGCTTGTTTTATCCGAGCCACTGCGGCTTGGTCGCCATTCACCGCGTTTTGGTCCGCTTTTAAGGTCTGGTAATTCTGATTATCACTTTGATACACTTGCATATCTGCCTGTAAGGCTTCTGAATAAGGGTTTAAACCAGACCCGTATTGTTGTTGGTAGCTGTTATAGTACGCGAGCTCCCGTTGGTAAGTATCATATTCCGTTTGGATTTGCGCTTCGGTAATGTTGCCATATTTTTGCTGGTCTTCTTGCAATGTCTGCGTATCTGTCGCAAGTTGGCTTTGCGCCGAGGTTAATTCCTGCTGCGCGGATTGAATGTCTGTCTGTTGATTCGTCTGCGCGGTCTGATAAGCCGTCTTTGCTTGACTCACGGCATTCTGGGCCGCAATGAGTTGCTGCGCTTGATTTGTCCTATCATTGTAACTGTTGATTGAATCCTGGTAGGCTTTGTCTGCATTCACAAGGGCAGTTTGGGAACTGCTCACCGCACTCTCAGCCACAGCAACCGTCTGCGGGGTCGGACCTTGTGTCGCCAAATCCACCTGCGCCTGTGCCTGCGCAAGGCCGCCGTCGGCTTGTGCAACCGCGGCTTTGGCTTGCAATATCTGGGTTTGAATCATTGAATCATCGAGAATAGCCAAAACCTGTCCGGCTTTAACACGCGTACCCACATCCACTTTTAATTCCTTTACCGTTCCACCAACCGTCTGAAAGGCCAAATTGGAGCGAGAAGTGGATTCGACAGTCCCCGTTGTATTGATATTGGTCATGTTGGACCCGGTTGTCACGGTGTAAATGTCAGTAGCGGGCACACGGTATCCACTTGCGGCGGGACGAAACGCAACCGCCGCAATTGTTCCTAGTACAATTATCGCCGCCACGCCAGGAACCAGCCATTTCATTTTATTTCCAGATAATCTTGGAGATCTGTTTGCTTCTCTCTGCATCACAGTTTCTGACATGTTCATGCCTCCTTAAATAATCCTCAGATACTCCGTATCATACTCAGCACATCCATAATCCATTTCTAGCAAATATTTTGTTAGTGATACTTGTGAATATGTACAGTAACACTCATACCTGGGGTCAATCCAATACCTTGATAGCCATAGATTTCAATTTTTACAGGCATAACCTGCGTAACCTTTGTAAAATTTGCATTGTCTTCTGAAGAGGGTAGTAAGGAAAACGTATTTGCTGTCGCAAGGCCAAAATTTTTTACCACTCCGTGCAGCACCAGGTGTGAATAAGCATCCACAGTGATGTCCACAGGAGCCCCAACGTAGATGCTATGAATCAATGTTTCTTTCACATTGGCCGTAACCCACAAGTCATTCATGTTATACGCAAAAGCCAATGGCGTCCCAATCGCAACAAATTCTCCATTGACAGCGGATTTCTGCACAATCGTAGATTTCGCAGGGACAGGGATCGGCACAGTTGTCGTCGCATCACCAATTTTTTCTTCCACTTCGCCAACGGTGCTACCATTGGTAAATGTTGTCCCTACATGGCCACTCCAATCTTCAAGCTGACCCGAGGCCGGTGCCGCGATGACGATTTGTGTTCCATCAACATATGCGTCGTTTGTTGCTAAATAAAGTTGCGATTGACGAATAAAGTAATAGGAAATAAATGCACCAATGGCTAAGACCAATACTACAACGAGAGAAATGATTTTGATTTTTTTAGTCATCGGGAAAAACACCCCTTTATTTATGTGCGTTTAGGATTAGGCATTTCGATCTTTTCATTTTTTCTGATTCACACAATTTCCAATTTTAACACTCCCATTCTGTCTCGCACCTGAAATCACAAACTGCCATAAAAAAACGAAATCATGAGAATTTCACACGCATGAAGCGGCTGCTCCTCTGATCCGGCGTACGCTTACTCTACATTTATAAATATACCTTGACGCATTATACCCCTGCAGGTATCATTTAATCAAGATCACTTTTACTTAAAATTTAATAAATGATTTGGATTTTCTATATAATTTTCGACAATGCATCTCAACATTTAAATAGTTTAGCAAAAATGGAGGGATTTCAACTCTAGTCTACATAAAAAATAGTGTCTATATCTTCTATATACCCTGTTGGGTATGGTACGATATAAATTATTTAAGTTGGAACAAACAAAAGGTAGAATGTGAATCCCCATCCCTCAATCGTCTGTATTAAAAAGGAGAAATGTATACGTGGATATGACGCCAGCACTTCAGACTATGCAAAAACGATTCAGCATAAAAACGATTGCCGTCAATCGTTATGTGCAATTGCTCATTGTATTAATGTCCGCATTCATGGATTTAATGGATACCACGGTGGTAAATGTAGCTATACCCACTATGGAGTCGTCACTCAATGCAGACACAAATGGAATTGAATGGGTGATTACAGCCTATCTACTTACACTTGGTGTGTTAATTCCAATTACGGGTTGGCTTACAGACAGATTTGGCTCAAAAATTTTATTCGTTTCTTCCACTTTTATTTTTACAGTGGGTTCATCACTCTGCGGCCTGGCCTGGAATTTGCCGTCAATGGTCATTTTTCGAATCATCCAAGGTATCGGCGGTGGTTTTCTCATGCCCGTTGTAATGTCCATTCTTTATCAACTTTTTTCTGAAAAAGAAAGAGACATTCCTATGGGCATTTTTGGTGTCGTGATTGCGACCGCCCCTGCAATTGGTCCATTTATCGGCGGCTATTTTATTTATGCTATGAATTGGCGCCTTATTTTTTACATTAATGTTCCGATTGGAATTATCGCGACGATCCTTTCCATGTTGATGTTGCAGAATTTTCCGCATTATGCGAAAGATAAACTCGATATTTGGGGCTTTATATTTTCAACTGTAGGCTTCTTTAGCCTATTGGACGGTTTTAGTAATGTAACCGACCATGGATGGCACTCTAGGCCTGTAGAAATTCCACTTGCAATTGGTATTATTACACTTATCATTTTTGTAATCATCGAGCTAAAGGTGAAAAATCCCATGATTAAACTAGAAATTATGAAGGATTTTGCTTTTTCATTGAGTCTTGTGATTGTCGGAGTGATTTATGTCGCGCTCTTCATCGGCATCTTCATTTTGCCGTTATATTTACAAGATATACGAGGTTATTCCGCCATGCAGGTTGGAATTTTTATGACACCAGCCTATTTGGCGTCCGCGGTCGCCATGATGATTGGCGGCAGCCTATCAAAGAAATATGGTGCTCGTACCTTCGCGATTTTGGGTTTAGTCTTGCTAGTATACGCAGATTATAGTTTATCAACGCTCCAGGTATTTTCAAACTTCGGTTATATACAATTTCTTTACGTTGTTCGCAATGTAGGGATGAGCTTCGCTATTATGCCTATTATGAAAGCGGGACTCGACAGAATTCCCGAACGCATGTCGAATCAGGCTATCGCTCTCTCTAATATGGCGCGGCAAGTAGTGTCTGCACTCGGAATGGCTGTTTTGACTTCTTACATGTTAACGCAAACTACAGCACATTTTGAAGTTTTAAGAAACGACCTTATCTGGAATTCGCCAAAAGGTATGGAAGTGAGTCAAAGTTATCTGGCCTTCAAACTCATGGGTTTTTCCGATGCTAAAGCCCACGAACTCGCGTTTCAGTTTTTAGGCTACGTTGTGCAAAAACTTTCGTTCACACGTGGTGTTGCTGACACGTTCTTCGTATCAGAAATTATCGAACTTATTATGATAGTTTTTGTCATATTTTTTAAGGCTGATGCTCCTTATCCCAAATTAAACGGCGGTAGCAATAAAACACTATTTCATTGATAAGAAAATGGTCTTCTTGGCCCATTTTCAACTACAGTTTGTACTTCCACGATACATAAATGGTTGATAATACAATTCAGCCGTAAAAAAATTAGTCATTTGTCTTGGAAAAATTCTCTTTCCACTACTGTGATAAACACAACTATTTTGTCGCTGTACTATACTGTAACGGTGGGTATTATCGCTAACCCCGTTCAGAAATTGTACACAAAGCATTTGCACCTACGCCGAACGTATACAGGAAAAGGGGGTGTTCCAAAAAGCAACACAAGTTACTTAAGGGAGATGCCCCTTTCTTCAAAAATATAAAGAAAAAAACCTCTCTTTTGGTAAAATGTAAGTACCACCAAAAACCACTAAAGGAGAGATTTCTAAAGTCGTAGACTCGAACGGCAGTGCGGGTATGACTTGATTTCAAGGCGAAAATATACAGTTTTCTCGGGTACAATTCGATTCTTTGTTAACATATTAAACCTCCACATCTCAGTAACTAAACATTCGACATGGAAGCTTAAATTACCTATGAGTCCGTCCAACGAAAGCCGAACTCTTGTCATGAAATTTCCTGATTCAGGTATTCTTTTGGCGATTAGGTGATTTTTTCGGTAAATCCGCTTTCAATC
>JAKADF010000162.1 GCA_021820805.1 Bacillota bacterium | reverse complement strand
TCTTTCAATTGGTAATTTTGTTGGCTTCGTCACCTACAATTTTACCATTTTTGAACCTAGGTGCGTTTTTTAATTCCATAGATTAAAGGACTTTTTGGACACGCTCTTATAGAAGGAATTGATGGTGTGGTACCTGTTAAACTTGTAAAAATGCCTTTTCCAGTAATGTTCGAATTAAGGGTGACCTGGGATGACTTACCGTTATTTCAATATAAGCAGCTTGTCAAATTACTATTTGATCAAAAAGAAGATATCGAGAACGAGTTTCTACATGGGACTGAAAGTGGATTTGTTTCGACTCTAGCACGGGCGACAAAATCTCGAATTAAATCTCCGAAGTGGACCAGTAGACGAACTTCCTACGGACATAATAGCATCGTCCCTTCGCCAGAAGAACAGCATGTAACTGTATCCCCGAATGTTAAATCGATGTAAGTTCCTATAATATTGAACTTGTGTTTAATCCTGTTTGCGCTTTTATATAATTTAAGCTGGTAGCGTGGGTTTGATTCCCATCACCGATCCCAGATGACAAAACAAGACCGCTGGCCTAAGATTAGGAAGGCGGTTTTTATTTTGTGTATCATCTAGACAAAAATGTAGGGTGCCTTCATTTTTATTAGGAACCTTTGCTGCCCCCGTACACAGGACAAGCATATCTTCGTGCTCCCGGTACACCCGGAAGAGCACAGAATCGGAGGTATTATTTTGCAACCAGGTGATTTGATTTTTATTCGTGGGACACAAGGAGTTGCAGGTCCAATTAAGAAATTGACGCAGAGTCCATATACGCATATTGCAGGACTTGTGCTTAATAATAAGTTAATTGAATCACAGGGTTTACGAAAGACAGGATATCAATCTGTTGAGACTTACAAAGGTGTATCCGATATTTATATTTGTCAGGTACTTTCAATCTACCAACGTGATAAGATCGTTAGTTATGTAAAACAACAAATTGGGACTAAATATGATTATTTGTTGGTGGGCTGGTTGGCTGCCCGTCATCTTTTTGGAAATGTTGTTCCTATCTACGCTAGTAGAAAGCGTCAGATTTGTACTACATTATGGGCAGATGCATATAAGGCAGCAGGTATTGAGCTGTGCCCAGGGATTTCTCATCCAACGCCTGGAGAACTGTCAAAATCAAAACTCTTAAATTATGTTGGCTCATATTAGGCTAAAGAAGAGACCACTGTCCTACGATGAGAAAAGTGGTCTTTATCGTTGTACAGATAAATCTAGTTATTACACCTAAACTCCGTACATCCACCACTTTTGTGCACTCTTAGATCTTTCGCACATAGTATCTGCATTTTTTTGCCAACACAGGTTCACCCCTCTATTTACAGAGTTTCCTCAAAAAACAGTCAAATGCGACGAAGTTACGAAACTATATCGTCAAACGACAAAAGGTAATTTAATGAAACCGTTTAACTCAAACTCCTTACTGTAGAGGAGATATCAAATTTTGTCGCGATCCGCCCCGACATATGTGAATTTCTTGTGATTGATTAGGGATTTGGTGAGATTTATAGTTACCATCGAAAGATATAAAGTAAGGGGGACAGATGAATGGCGACGCTGGAAAATACAATTGGCAAGAATACGACCAAAGCTTCGTCTCGAAGTAAGGCGCAAGCCGGCATGCAAAAATTTGGTGGTTTTCTAGCCGGAATGGTCATGCCAAACATTCCTGCATTTATTGCGTGGGGACTCATTACAGCTTTCTTTATTCCGACAGGGTGGATTCCAAATAAACATCTAGCAACGATTGTTGGTCCTTTTGTAAACTTTCTAATTCCGGTACTCATTGGTTTTACAGGTGGTAAACTCGTTCATGGTGAACGAGGTGCAGTAGTTGGTGCACTTGCTACCGCAGGTGTGGCAGTCGGATCGTCACAGCCTATGTTTATTGGTGCCATGATTATGGGGCCGCTAGGCGGTTACCTTGTGAAAGCGTTTGATCGGTTGATTCAAGACAAGGTACGGGCCGGATTTGAAATGTTAATTAACACATTTTCTGCAGGAATCATCGGCGGAGGCCTTGCAATTCTAGGATTCCTCATTGTAGAACCTGTGATGACGGTTGTTTCAACAGCACTAGGTGCTGCGGCGACATGGATTACCTCAGTTCATCTACTTCCGCTTATCGCTATTTTCATTGAACCTGGAAAAGTTTTATTCCTGAATAATGCAATTAATCACGGTATACTCGATCCGCTTGGACTCCAGCAGGCTAAAGAGTTTGGAAAGTCAATTTTCTTCCTGCTCGAAACCGACCCAGGCCCAGGCCTTGGTATTCTGCTTGCATACTGGCTGTTTGGAAAGGGAACGATTAAACAGTCTGCTCCTGGCGCGATAATCATTGAGTTTTTCGGCGGGATCCATGAAATATATTTCCCATATGTTTTGATGAAACCTCTTCTCATTCTCGCTGTGATTGGCGGTGGTATTGCAGCAGACGGAACATTCATGCTTTTGCATGCTGGTCTTGTTGCAACAGCATCACCTGGCAGTATCATTGCTGAAATGATGATGTCTCCTCGTGGCGGATTTGTCCCAGTACTTGCCGGTATTTTTGTAGGTGCAGCTGTATCTCTTGCTATTGCATCCCTCATCCTGATGCGTTCGAAGGATGAAATAAGCGATGATACGCTTTCGGCTGCGCAGAGCATGGTTAAAGCTATGAAAGCACAAAGTAAAGGGCAGAAGGGAACAGCAGCAACGGCAGCAGCAGCAACTTCATCTGCAGCTACAGCAACAGTTTCTGGACTAATCGGGGATGCAGAAGCAACGCCCGTAACTTCTGAGCTCGCCGCAATGCCTTCTACAGTAATCTTTGCCTGCGAGGCTGGTATGGGCTCGAGTGCAATGGGTGCATCACTTTTGCGTAAACAGTTGAAAGATGCAGGGTATGACATATTAGTCAGCCACATGCCTGTTAACCAGTTGCCGCAAGACGCAGAAGTTGTCTTTACGCAAAAGAGCCTGTCAGAACGTGCAAGTCAGGTAGCAACAGGCGCTAAGATTTATATCGTTGAAAACTTCCTCGACAAAAAAACGTATGAGGCCTTTGTAAACGACTTGAATCAGCTCAAATAAAAGCTGGGGTAAACATGATACAAAAGCTGAGTCCGCGACAAATCTATATACTTCACCTGATTGATGAAAACAAGGGTATCACCATAGATGAACTGGTACGCCGGCTTGATGTAAGCAGGCGTACCGTCCAACGTGACATAAATGCATTGCACACGTATCTGGATAAATATCAAATTGCTCTGGATACAACAGGCAATGGATTCTGGCTCATTGGAACCAGGTCAGATTTGTACAGAGCGTTTGATTCCTATGGAGATATGCCTGTTACAATCGCGTTAACAGCAAAAGATCGTGCAGTTTATGCTGTACTCGAATTGCTGATGAGTAGTGGGCCCTTGAAGCTTAGCTATCTTGCTAAAAAGCTGAAAGTTACAAGTTCGAGTATTAGCAGCGATCTCAGCCAGTTCGCAAATTTGCTGAGAGAAAAAAATCTAAAGCTGATTCGGAGACGCGGATACGGCATCGAAATTTCCGGAGATGAAGCTTCCAGGATGGAAGCTGTTACGGAAATCATCCATGAACAGTTGTCTGTATATGAGCTCATGACTTTCCTTCGAGGGCAGCCCTATGAAGAAAACAGGCATTCTGTTGAAATGTGGTTATCGAACTGGTTTTCGACGGACCGTCTGAATGAAGTAAGGACAGTTCTTTCAGAGGAACTTGCAAGTCTGAATCCGCCGCTGGATGAGGCAGCATTTTATTCGTTTATGCTCCATACTCTTCTTGCCTCGTTGCGACTGGAAACAGATTGTGATCTTCGTAAAATGGATAAGACGGATGCAGATGAGCCATCTGAAGTGAGACTGTGCAGAGAAATTCTCCATAAGCTTGTGCCGGATGCACAGGGAGTTGGGGCAGAAGCAGAATATCTTGCAAGGCATCTGCGCGGCGCAAAGGTACAAATGACGGAAGAAAACAAAGTACTTCCGCAGAGCATTACCACAATGGATTTGTCCTTCCATTTGATAGAGGAACTCAGCAGGATTTTGCGTATGCCTTTGTCACGCGATAGAGAATTGTTATTTGGTCTTGCTCAGCATCTGGAACCTGCAATTTATCGTCTTCGTACAGGCCTATCGATACGGAATCCACTTCTGGAAGAAGTGAAGAGTCGTTATTCAGACTACTTTGCTGCAGTGCGGGAGGCCAGTGATATCGTATTTGGACCATATGGGTTCAAGGTTCCGGATGGGGAAATTGGCTATCTCACGATGCACCTAGGTGCTGCACTTGAAAGGCTGAAAGCGGGAAATGTCTGGAGAGTGAAAATCGTCTGTCCGAACGGGATAAGTTCAGCAGAACTTCTCGCAAGCCGCATTCAGAGCGAGTTTCCGCAGATTCGCATTGTTAGTGTCGATGCAATTCATAGTCTTCGTGATACAGATTGTGATTTTATGGTTTCTACTGTTCCTATTGAAACACATATGATTCCATGTGTTACGGTTTCCCCGTTCCTAAACAGGGAGGACATATCCAGTATTCAAAAGGTGTTGCAAAATCTCGAGCGTATATTTTCACCAATGAAACAAATAGATGCGAAAGCAGAGGCAAGTGATGAGAGTGTTACTGCCCGATTAGCTAAACAGATAGCGAGACATGCAGAGGTTTATACCACCCATGTCCAAACCAAATCAGCTTTGATTTGGTTTATCGCAGAGAGGGTAAAGGAAGCCGGGGATGCAGCGAGTGTGGAACATATTGCTCGCGCAATCGAGGAACGTGAGCGGCTTGGCAGTATTGTATTGCCTGGAAAGAAGTTTGCTGTCTTACATGCAAGGTCAGAAGATGTCATTAAATGCCACGTATCTGTCTATCGGCTGGATTCTCCCATTCTGATGCAAAGTGTGGGTAAGACAAGCGATGATGTAGACAGTGTTCTTGTACTTCTGGCGCGTGCAGATGAAGATCCGGTTGTCATAAAACTTCTTGGCAGACTCAGTTCTGCGCTTGTTATGGAAGAATCGATTTTGGAAATATTACGTACTTCAGAGATAGAGAATGTTCGTGAATGTATTTTTTATGCACTAAATCAGACACAGGAGTGAACGTGGAATGGTTAAACTTCAGGAGTCAGACATCATACTTCAAGTTCAAAGTGAGAGCAAGCATTCAGCGATTGACCGCGTAGGCAAAAAACTGGTCGAAAACGGCCGTGTTAAACCACAATATATTGAAGGAATGTTTGCACGTGAGGAATCAATGACTACTTATGTTGGAAATGGTGTCGCGATTCCGCACAGTATGCCAGAATTTGTACAGTATATTGAATCATCCGGTATCGTTGTCGCACAGTATCCGGATGGGGTCGATTTTGGAAACGGGAATGTGGCCTATCTGGTTATCGGAATCGCAGGAAAAGGAGAAGAACACATGGAGGTTCTTTCTCAAATCGCGATCGTGTGCCAAGAACAAGAAAATGTAGACAAGCTGGTTCATGCAAAGACAGCTCGTGAAATCATAGATATCATTTCAGAAGGTGAAGACCTGTGAAAAAGGCTGTACATTTTGGAGCAGGTAATATCGGACGAGGTTTTATCGGAATTCTCCTTCATCATGCAGGATATGAAGTAGTTTTCGCAGATGTTGTGCAAAAACTGATTGATGAGATGAATGCATCCCATTCCTATCGGGTCATCACTCTTGATGAGAAAGTCGAGATTGAAAAAGTTGACAAGGTACGGGCGGTAAGGCTTGATTCAGAGGAATGCAGACAAGAGATTGTCCATGCAGATGTTGTGACAACAGCGGTAGGTCTTGGCAATCTGCAAAGTGTTGCCGCAATTATCGCAGATGGCCTGCGTATGCGTCAGCAGCAAAACCCAGATGCACTGCTCAATATTATGGCATGCGAAAATGCCATACGCGCAACAACGACACTTAAAAACTACGTTCTCGCAAATTGTTCGCCGGAACTTGCAAAGTGGATAGAGTCTCATGTTGGATTTACAGATGTTGCGGTAGACAGGATTGCTCCAAACCGCGACGGGTATGCAACTGAACCTCTTGATGCCGTAGTAGAGAGATATTTTGAGTGGGATATTGAGTTCCCATCACTCAAAGGAAAACTTGAAATACCTGGAGCAACATTTGTTGAAAAGCTTGATCCGTTCCTCGAACGCAAACTCTTCATTTTAAATGGATCCCATGCAACTGCGGCTTATGCAGGTTTCAAGAAAGGGTATCCGACGATTCTTGAAGCTATGAGTGATCTGTGGATTGCAAAGGCCGTTTTACAAGTCCAGCATGAAGCGATTGTTGGACTCGTTCATCGTTACGAGAATTTTAACCAGGATGAACTGGAGCAATATGCAACGCGTGTTCGTGAGAGATTCCAGAATCCCCACATACATGATGATGTAGCAAGGGTCGGACGTGATCCGCTAAGAAAATTATCCGCAAACGACCGTCTCGTGCGTCCACTTATTATGGCCGTTGAAGCGGTAAGTGGAACCGCAGAAATGACAGGGCTTATTCAGGCGATTGCCCTTGGCCTGTTGTATGACAACAGCGAAGATACCGCTGCCGTACAGATTCAAAAGGATATCCGCGAACTTGGCATCGAGGACGCGATTAAGCGGGTGACGGGTATTTGCACTTCCGATATCGTCAAAAAAATTGCAGGCGCATATGAAAATTTGCAAAAGGAGTTAGAGAAGAGTGGAGAGAAACGTAACAATTTCAAATGAATCAGGGCTTCATGCCCGCCCAGCATCTCTGTTTGTAAACAAAGCCAACACATTCAAGTCAGAAATAAATGTGGAAGTGAACGGAAAGCGTACAAATGCCAAAAGTATCCTCGGTTTATTGTCACTCGCCATTCCACAAGGGCAAACATTAAAGATCATCGCTGAAGGCGTGGATGAAGAAGCAGCACTCGAATCATTATGCAGCCTTGTCGAGAGTGGACTGTAGAAATAAGGGGATTAAGGAATTAGAGGATTAGAGGATTAGAGGATTAGAGGATTAGAGGATTAGAGGATTAGAGGATTAGAGGATTAGAGGATTAGAGGATTAGAGGATTAGAGACAGCTCACGAGACACTTGTTGTTGTTTTCG
>JAKADF010000161.1 GCA_021820805.1 Bacillota bacterium | reverse complement strand
AATAGGCCGATCCCGATGATTGCCGTAATCTTTCGATGTATCGCTTGAACTGGCAGTTGATTCATTCTTTCCGCAATGGATGCTGCCCCCATGTTAATACCTCCCGTCAAGTTATCATGATGGTGAACCCGTGCCGGTCACTGCCTGACGAATTACACCCTTGTTTAACCATTCGCTGATTTCTTTTGGTGAAAAACCTAGTTCTGCAAGAACCTCTTCCGTATGTGCACCACACGGTGGCCCAACCCATTCGACTCCGCCTGGTGTTTCACTTAATTTTGGAACAATTCCCGGCATAACGATTTCTCCTACCCGAGAATCTTGCATTTTTACAAACATTTTACGCGCTTGATAGTGCTCATCTGCCATAATATCTGCAATACTGTAAATAGGGCCGGCAGGAATTTCATTCTGATTTAGGAGGGCTAACAGTTCCTGCATTTCGTGTTGAGAAGTCCATGCCTCAATCGCCTGATCTAATCTTTCCACTTCCGAAACGCGCCCCATGTTGTCTTGCAAACTTGGATCACGCGCTAAATCATCCCTTCCCATTAAACGCATCAGACGATTGAACAGCGAATCACTGTTGGCTCCAATCGCTACATACTTTCCGTCTTTTGTCTTGTATATATTAGACGGAGCAGTTGCTGCGAGTTGGTTCCCAGTTCGTTCTCTTACTTTGTTCATATGTGCGTACTCAGGGACAATACCTTCGAGGAGACTGTATACTGCCTCATATAATGCTACATCTACAAGTTGACCTTTTTCCCCACCTCCTATATCTCTTTGATATAAAGATAGAAGTGTGCCTATTACGGCGTACAAAGCCGCAATTGAGTCTCCAACAGACAACCCAACTCGAACTGGAGGCCTATCTGGGAAACCCGTTAAATAACGCATCCCCCCCATCGACTCTGCAATATTTCCAAAGCCAGGTCTGTTGTGATAAGGACCCGTTTGTCCAAAACCAGTAATACTTGTGATGACAAGTTTCGGATTAAGCTCCTTCATCTCTTCATGGGACAGCCTCCATTTAGCCAGCGTCCCTGGTTTAAAATTCTCAAGCACAACATCCGCATTTTTTACTAATTCTCGCACAATGTCCTGACCTTCAAACGTGTGCAAGTCTACGGAAATTGACCGCTTGTTGCGTGTCTGTATCATACTCCAATAAGAGTCCTGCCCATTTGCATGCAATCCCCATTTGCGAATTTGATCTCCATACAAAGGCTCAACTTTAATGACCTGTGCACCAAATTCAGCAAGCAGTCTTGCAGCAAACGGTCCAGCAATAAACGCGCCAAGCTCAATGACTCGGATTCCTTCTAATGGCTTAGTCAAATCATCGTCCCCCAATCCACAGCCACTAGGAAATCTGTAAGCAAATTATATACCAATAAGTAGATTGCGAATATTCTTTATATTATTAAGTCATCAGTTATTTAACTGTATGTTGCATGCAACATAATACAACATATATTGCAACAAGTTGTTGCAACATGCAACTGAAATGTTAGCTGTTATAAGATTTGAGTTTTCGCCACAGTGTGGTTCGATGCATACTTAATCGTTCTGCCGCGCGGCCAATGTGTCCATCTTCCTCATTTATTATACGAACAATTCGCTCATATTCGGTTTCACCTTGCTGCATTGAAGGTTCTTCTGTTTTGCTCGCCTTATGAGACTTGCGGGATATACCCTCTTTTGATGATACTTCTACAGGTAGCCATACGTTAGGATCGAAAAGACGGGGCTCTTCTCCATCATCAATAAGCACCAACGCACGTTCAACTAAATTATGAAGCTCCCTGACGTTTCCGGGCCAATCATAGGATTCGAGTCTGCTGATATCTCCTTTTGAAAGATAAAAATCAGGCATTTTCCCATCCTGGTTCCATTCGTGCAAAAATGCATCAATGAGCAAAGGAATATCTTCGGTCCTTTCACGTAACGGAGGTACAGTAAGCACAAGTACGGCAAGACGGAAGTACAAATCCTGCCGAAACATTTTGCATTTAATTTGTTCAACTAAATTACGATTTGTTGCCGCAATAATTCGGACATTTACAGGGATTACCTTGTTTCCTCCAATTCGCATCACTTCACGCTCCTGCAGTGCCCGTAATAAACGAGCCTGAAGTGATATTGGCAGCTCTCCAATTTCATCCAAAAATAATGTTCCGTGATGGGCTAACTCAAATAATCCAGGTTTGCCGCCTTTGCGGGCTCCTGTAAATGCACCGTCCTCATAGCCAAACAACTCGCTTTCAAGCAACGTTTCAGGTACGGCTGCACAGTTTAGTGCAACAAAAGGCCCCGACTTACGAGGACTGGCCATATGAATTCCTTGAGCGAGCATTTCCTTTCCGGTCCCTGACTCTCCTTGCAAAAGAAGCGTTGAATCGACTGCCGCGTACCGATATGCAAGCTCTACTAATCTTCGCATAGGTTTTGCTTTCGCTACGATTTGTTCTAATGACCATTTTGCGCTCAAACCTTGCAATGAAAGTTTCCTTCGAATCGATTCTTCGTATTGTTGCAATTCGGTAATATCACGAACGCTGGAAACTGCACCAACCAGACGACCATTCAAATAGATAGGTGCGCGATTCACAACTGCTGTACGTGTTCCAATCTTACGAAGCTCATCACGCTGCATGCTTTTTTCTGCTAAAACCCTTGGGAGTCCAGCCGAAGGGTTCACTTCAACGATAGGCTTTCCGATAGCCTCTTCCACCGGAATTCCAATCATATATGCTGCAGCCTGGTTGTAAACTAGAATTTTACCCTCGCTGTCAACACCCACGATACCGTCATGAGATAAGTCAACAATAGAACGATAAAACTCAATCTGTTTTTGGAGGTCATCGTCCATATTCATAGCGTCCCTCCATCTGTGTTTTTAGCCTAGTTTGCCTCTTGGGTTACTATCAGTCAACTCTTAAGTGAAATACATTTAAACTATTTTACAAAAAAGCGAAACGAATAATAGGAGGCAACCTTATCAAGTTTCCTTAATAAATGCGAACAGGGATTCTATAGGAGTTGTTCTCCTATGAATCCCTGTCTTTAGATAATAATGTATCATAAGGCTAACTGACTTAAGAGAGGCCTTGTAGTTTTACTTATCTGTTTTTCCAAGCTTTGTCACAGCAATTTCTTTCAGGCGAAATTTTTGAACTTTTCCAGTACTTGTCATCGGCCAATCTGTTAATTCTACAAACCAAACATGGCGAGGAATTTTAAAACGTGCAACGCGTGTTGCACACCATTCAACAATTTCACGTCGAGTGCAAGATTCACCTTTCCTAAGCTCCACAAATGCCGCGCCGGCTTCTGTTGTAAGCGCATCCGGGACGCCAACAATATAAACCTGATTGACTGCAGGATGTTTCGAAATTACTTCTTCAACCTCGCGGGGTGCAACGAGTTCTCCAGAAACCTTGTACAGCTCTTTACTTCTTCCAAGAAGTTCGATATACCCGTTTTCGTCAATCCGCCCGACATCCCCCGTACGGAGCCATCCATCTTTATCGATTGCTTGTGCGGTCTCTTCTGGTTTCTTGTAATACCCCCAGGTAACCGTATTTCCTCTTACTGCGAGTTCGCCTATCGCCCCATGTGGCAAATCTTCGCCGGAATCCCGGTCAATTGTCTTATACTGGACAGTGCGTCCGCCAAATTCCGATACACCGCAGACACCGCCAAGCTTTGGGCGGCCGACGCGAGAAGCAACAAGTTCAATCGGATCGCCGACCTCTGTTGTAACGCCGGAAGATGACACTTCTGTTTGGCCATAACCTGTACAAACTTCTGTTAAACCTAGTACATCCATCGCACGTTTCCACACAGGAACTGAGGCAGGAGCCGCACCGCACCACATTGCAAACAGGTGCGAAAGGTCAAATTCAGAAACGCGCGGATGATTAAGGAGCGGGATTAGCATCGACGGCACGCATAAAAAATCATTCGCTTTAAATTTCTCCATCATTTGTAATGCAGGCAGCGGTGAGAAACTGGACGGCGCAATCATCGAACCGCCAACAAACGGCATCGCGAGAATACTCTCGATAATTGCAAAACAATGATAGAAAGGAAGGGGCGCAAATGTAACACGTCCATCCTCAATCGCACGACTTAAACACGTGCTGTAAGAACATCTTAGCAGCATATCATGCGTCAGCATGACGCCTTTTGATTTTCCAGTGGATCCTGATGTATACATGATGGTTGCAACCTCGTCTGGATATCGAGAATCCTTCCATCTTTGTTCAACCTCTTCATCCGAAATTGAATCGGCGCCTGCACAAAATGCATCCCAGAGAAGAAAACGGTTATCAATCGGTCCTTCTCCATTTTGTATACAGATAACCTGTTGCAACTGACTATTTACCCGAAATGAAGAATTAGAGAGCAAGTCCGAAACAGTATCTGCATGGTTGTTATTTTTAACAACCTGGTGCAAGATCAGAAAACGTGTATCGGATTGACAAAGCAGATACTCCAATTCATCCATGCGAAGCATCGTGTTGATTGGAATAAAAACTGCCCCAACAAGGGACGCCGCAATCATTAAAGATGGATACGGCTGGCAGTTTTCCATCAGAATAGCAACATGATCGCGTCTTTTTACCCCCAATTTCAACAACGCTTTTGCATATCGCCAAGCATTTGACCAAATTTCACTATACGAAACTTCCGCACCATCCGGCATATATAAGAATGGCCTGTCTTTAAACAGTTCATAAGCCTTAAAAAAATGATCTGCAATTGTATATCGCGGCCATACTGGGAACCGCTTCAGAAGCGCGCTTCGACGCTCTTTTGCACTTTGAATCGTTATGGTATTTGCCGACATCCTATTTCCTCCCTAAATCCAATGCGTCAGATTCATTGTACAAATGCATTTGTTAACCCGCAATAAAATCCTGGTTACATTTATACAAGGTGATGCACTTGAATCCGGCTCGAATCAGAAAGTCGATTTACAGTATCAATAACCGATTGATGATGTGTAAAATACAGAATTTGTGTCTTACTTGCAAAATGATGCAATATTTCAAGCGTTGCTTCGGTTCGCCTGTCATCAAAATGAACAAGGATATCATCCATAATGAGAGGAAGTGGGTTGGATGATTTTAAGTGCTGCTCAAGAAAAGAGAGCCGCATGGCTAAGAATAACTGGTCACGCGTTCCGTCACTCATTTGCGTAACTCGTCTCTTCTCACCTGCGTCCGTCTCTGCTTCCAAAAACGGTTCGTTATCTTCATACTCAACAGAAAGGCCTGTATAATGACCGAGTGTAAGCCGTGTAAAAAATTGTGCGGCTAGACCCAAGACAGAAGATTCATTCTGCCTGCGGAACTGGTCAATCGTTCTGCCTAGGAGCCTGCGTGCAAGTTCTACACGTAAATATTCATTCCAAATTGGATCAATCTCTGCAAGATGTTGCTCTGCTTCCTCTGCGAACATTGCTGCCTCTGCACGGCTTCCATCAAGCTTGTCGAATTCCTGCTTTAATTCCCACAATTGCTTTTGCATTTCACCTATTGCTTGTTCTAAAGATGAAATTTCATCTTTTAGAGCATCAATTCGAAGAGTAATCCCGTCAAAATCTTCTATCTCAGCCACTTCAGCTTCTAATTTTTTAACGTCAAAGCCGTCGCCAACCGCTTGTAAGTCACTTTCTGCCTGCTTCTGCTCTGAGGAAATAAGCTTATGCATTTTCGATTTTTCAACCATCATGCAGAGGGATTCTATATCCGGACAACTGTATTTTGCTTGAAATGCTAAGATGTCAGCATACCGCTGGTTTACATTTAATCGAATGAGTTGAATGTTTTCTTCTAATTTCCTCACTGACTCTTCTTTCTCTTTCTTTTTGGCTGATTCTTCTTTGGCGGCAGACAGCCGCATTTGAACAGAGCGAACAAATACTTCTGGAGTCAGTGCTAAATAAGCGCTATCCTCCAAGCAATTCATCAGTTTCTTCGTTTGTTCCTCAAAGTTTTCGCATATATGCTCTTTAGTTTCTACTTCCTCACGCAAACCTGTAACATCGTCAACCTTTTGGAAAACCTCATGAAGTTTATGCATATAGCGAATGGCGATATCCGGATTTTCCGGTAAAAACAGATGCTTGTTTCGTACTTCCTTCCAGCTCGATTCTAAACTTAAAAGTTGGCTTTCCACATTTTTTACCTTTTCCTCATGTTCTCTAAGTTTGCGCTTAGATTCCTTAAGCCTGGTTTTCAAGTTATCTTGTTTTTGCAGTCTTTCATCTACTTCTGTTACCAATTCATCGCACAATATAGCAAGCTGCCTTAAACTCCGGTCCGTTTCTTTTGGCAATATACCCATTTCTGTTAAAACTGCCAAAATCGATTCAACACATCTGTCTTTACGAGATACCATTTGTGCGCATTCGTTCTGTAAATCTCGGATTATGTCTAATCCTTCTACAATTGGCCGATGGAAATTTGCGATCCATTCCTTCATTTCAGCAGGTGATACCGGTCTGATTCCACACTCTTCCCATTCGTTCTGCCATTTCACAGAAAGAGATTCAAAATTATTATCCAATCTCTTCAGGTTTGTCTCAAGTTCTTCAATTGTTTGTTCCAGTTGAGTTTTTTGCAGTAACAAATTAGAAAGCTTTGCAGAACGGTCAGATTCTTTACGCATAGAGTCAGCGATTTTATCTGCCTCTGCCATTGATGCCTCAAATGCATCTTGAAGCGAAAGGTTTTTCCCACAGAACTCCTGAATTTCACTTAATTCAGGTTGATTTCCTAGCAAGATTTGTTTGACAAGTATCCAACCATTGTCGCGCCTTCCTCTTGCCTCGATAAGTTCAGATTCAATCGGCACATGTCCGGATAGTTCTAATGTCTCAATCTGATGAATAATACTCTTCCGGTCTCCAGTGGCTCTTACCAAATCACGCTTGCAGTCTCCGATTTCTTTTTGAATATTTGTCCAATCACCCTGATATCTGTCAATAGTTTCGCGCAGCGGAATCCTCAATGCACCAAAATCGTGAAGGTTTCCATCCCACAACCGTTGATTTTTTAACATAATTTGAAGTGACTGGGTTTTATATTCAATTTCTAATTCTTTTTTGCAAATAGCTTCATCTAAGTCGCTTTCTTCATGAATTTCTTTTATAATCTGACGTAGTTTTGCAATATCTGGGATAGTTCCAATCTGACTAAGGTCTATTTCAAGGCCGCTTACATCATTA
>JAKADF010000160.1 GCA_021820805.1 Bacillota bacterium | reverse complement strand
GGCATTGATTTTCTATACGTAGTCACCGATGCTTGGCTTGATGGGCATGGGGTACCGCCAACAAAACGCGAAAAACGTACGCTAAGACAGTTATTGGATCGTGAAAGTCAATTGTCTCTACTCCAAGATGAAGAAACACGGTTTTTAAATATACTACGTTTCGTGTATTTATACACTTTTCTGTGCCTAGGTTTCTGTCGCATTCGCTCCCTTTAGTTCAAGAACAAATACTGCATTAACCAAATACGGGGTCGGTGATTCCATAGAGTTGGTCACGTTTTCCGCCAAGTTCTTGTGCATTAAGAATCATGAGTGGAGATATCATTTCCTCTTCAAAGCCATACATTAAAAGGTCATTCATAAATCTTTCTTGTTGGCTTGGAACGTCAATACGTACTGAACCTGACCAACTCGACACGAAGCTTTTTATAAGCATTATTGCAATATTATGTGAGTCTGCCATTATTGGACCGACCACAAGCACATTTTTTCGACAAACTGCAAAACCAATCCTACAACGGTATTTTGCGAATTTCTTACAACATAACCACATTCCATATATGAAAAGAGAACAGAATACAATCGACCCCGATCTGCACCAATTACCATCTCATCTAATGCAATAAGCTGACCGAGGTTGCCTGAATATATTTTATGAGCAATCTTCTTTAACCCTCTTGCTAAATTTGATGGGAAATTCAAAGAATTCAGCGGTGGTGGCTGCTTCGGACGGGCTCGTTCCGGCTACTTCAAACTCTCATGAATTTAAAAGATGTTTGGCAATTACGGTTCTCTGAATTTCATTGGTTCCTTCATAAATTTGAGTGACCTTAGCATCTTGGAATAGTCGTTCAACAGGGTATTCCTTCATGCATCCATACCCTCCATATACTTGAACAGCTTCAATAGCTGAGTTCATTGCGGTATCGGTGGCAAAACATTTGGCCATCGATGCCTCTTTACCACATTCCAATCCCCTGCCTCGCAATCCTGCAGCATGATAAACCAATAGCTTCGCTGCCTCCACCTGTGTAGCAATATCCGCCAATTTGAAAGCAATTGCTTGCTGCTCTGCAATTGGTTTGCCGAATTGTTCCTGCCCTTTTATAAATTTTACTGCATACTCGAAAGCGGCTTCTGCAATTCCTAATCCTTGTGCAGCTATTCCAATTCTTCCTACATCAAGGTTGGACATAGCAATTTTAAACCCTTCCCCTTCAAAACCAAGAAGGTTTTCTGCAGATACTTCGGCATTCTCAAAAAATAACGACGCAGTATTAAAGCCATGCAGACCCATTTTCTTTTCAATTTTCCCGATAATAAAACCAGGTGTATCTTTTTCTACGATAAAGGCAGATATACCTTTCTTCCCTTTTCTGGGGTCAGTGACAGCAAAAGTTATATATGCATCCGCTACTCCTGCACTACTTATAAAAACTTTCGTTCCATTAAGAAGGTACTTATCCCCCTTTCTTACTGCGGATGTTTTGATGTTTCCAGCATCAGAACCAGCACTTTGTTCCGTAAGGGCAAAAGCTCCAATATATTCCTCAGATGCAAGTTTGGGAACATATTTACTCTTCTGTGCTTCCGTTCTAAACTTCAAAATTGGGTTCGTCCCTACAGATGAGTGAACAGAAAGTATTTCACCAAGAGTTGCACTTACCTTCGAAACTTCATGTATAACGATTATAAAGGAGATGAAATCCGACTCTAACCCACCAAACTCCTTTGGAACTGTCATTCCCATAAACCCCTGTTTGCCCATTTTACGTACAACATCGAGTGGAAATTCGTCTGTTTTTTCATTTGTGCAACAGCAGGTGCAATGATATTTCGCGAAAAGTCACGTACCATTTTGCGAATCATCTGATGTTCATTTGTCCACCTGAAATCCATTTAAGTCACCACCTTTCGATTCCTGCCATTCTAGGTTTCTCATTCCTGGTACCTCAGTTGGACCTTCATGATGTATCAGGAGCTTGTCACGTTCTTCCTGAGATAAAGGCACGGCCATTTTTTGTTTAAAGTCATACTTTAGATGTGTTACCCTTCCCCTTGCGACCCATGCCCCCTTGTCATCTTTTATTGCATGTTCAACGACAAAACTGGATGTACCTAGTCGTCCAATCCATGCGTAGACAGTGAGCATCTGTGCATAAAACGATTCCTGAAGGAAGTCGCAACAACTGGAAGCCAATGTTATATTCCATGACCGGATGTCAAGATTAGAATTGAAAATACGGAACAAGTCTCTCCTGGATGCCTCAAAATACGTATAGTAAACCGCATTATTGACATGCCCTAAGGCATCACAATCGCTAAACCTTACGATTATATCTATTGAAATCATCCTATATCTTCCTTTTCATGATAATTAGTTTAGTCATAGCCGCTTGCAAGTTACAGGTAAGGTTTTAAAATTCATTGATTCTGCTTTTTCCTTCGACGACATATCTCCCCGAACATGATCATAAAGGCGCCAACAACTGCACAAACTGCCGTAGCAAGGATTGCACATTGAACACCAACGACGCTCATCAAGATCCCAAAGACCATTGGAGCCATGGTGGCACCAGTGAAAACTCCCACTTGCAACCAGCCCAAAATCTTTTCCGGACTGATTGGAAGAAGTCGAAGAGCGGTAGCAACCAATAACCCATTCCATCCAAACAGACCAATCACTACTACAAATGAACCAGCTAAAAAAAGGCTGAGTACACGAAATGAAATCATAAAAAGTCCTGTAGTTCCTAAAAGCATCATCCCAACGATCTGGATGATATTGTAATTTGGATATTTATCAGAAACCAGTCCTACCACAATCCTGTTCAAAGCCACAAGACCACTTATAGTCAGAGCTAGCGAAGCAGCAATCGAAATGGAAAACCCTTGGTATATGGCAATAGGTATTAAAAATGAAGAGATACCAGTTACACCTACAGTTCCAAGAGCGGCACCCAATGTCCAAAAACGAAGTGATCGAGTAACGGAGCGATTAAGTTCTTTCATTTGACAGAAAGCATCAGTTGCCTTTGTCACGAATTTAGTTCCACTTCGGCATACAAGCACAAAAACCACGATTGAGGAAAGTAATACAATTACTCCACCCACCTTGAAAGCTGCACGCCAACCATATGGTTCGGCTACATATTGCAATAGAAGGAACGCAGGCAATGTTCCCGCCCCAAGTGCAGCTTGAACCAAACCGGATTTGAATGAAAGTCGATATTTTGGTACTGCACTTAGAATTCTCCCCACAGCAGGTTGAACCAACGAATTTGCAAAACCACTCACGATGAGCAAAAGTATACAAAGTCCTATGTGCGAAATTCCACTAAGTCCAATTAGTCCAAAACCAGCCAAAAATGTTGAAATCGTCAATTGTAATACAGGAGTCAAACGTTGGGTAACTCTTGTAGAAAAGGGTGATCCAATCGCCGTAAATGCAAAGAAACAGGCAAGTGCAATACCAAGTGTTTCAGTATTAATACGGAGACTCTTTGTAATTGAACTGGTCAATGCACCTACTGTGAAAACAGGCGTCACTGCGGCGAATGTGGCAATCACCGCCGCAATGACTGACTTCCAATAAGTACGCACCATTGTTTTGTTTTGGTGTAGCATGGTGTCGTCAGACTTAGGGGTCATGAGATATCCCTCCGAAAAGCATCAGCGAGGGATAGAATCACAATGTTATCTCCCAATTCTCCCCAATTAAATCATGACCAAAACTATGGTGGGCTTCCTGTTCAACGAGTTGAAATCCAGCGTTCTTGTAGATTTTTCTCGCTCCGACGAGCACGCTGTTTGTCCATAGCACCAGTTTCTTATACCCTTTACGTCTTGCAAAACGTATGCATTCGTCAACAAGCTGTGTTCCCAAACCTAAGCCACGGGCCTTTGGGTCAACCAGCAACAGGCGAAGTTTTGCCACTTCCTGGGAGTCTTGTACAACGAACACTGAACCAACGATCTGGCCATCCATTTCTGCTATCCAGCACCGTTCCCTATCTGGGTCGTAATTGTTGATAAAGTCTGAACATATTTGAGCGACCAGTGCCTCGAAGTGTTCGTCCCAGCCATACTCCTTTGCATAAAGGTGGCCATGCATATGGACGACCCATCCCATGTCGCCAGGTTCATGCTGACGTAGAAAATAAGGTACCGAGTATTTCAACCCTTCACCGAGTAGGTGTTCGATAGTATTCATGGATTGAATGAGGAGCTTTTGTTCTTGTTCAGATAGCTTATTGAGCAACTCTAATACTTCTTCTTTTGAACGGCTGTCCAAAAGGGCGAATGCATTTTCGCCTTCCGACGTAAGGTGAAGTATACGCTGTCGCCCATCCGACTCAGACGGAATCTTTTCTATCAGCCCCTGCTGTTCAAGTCGGTCTAACATACGGCTTAGGTACCCAGGATCCAACCCTAGTTCTTTTGACAGGTCAGCCGCAATCAAATTGCTCTGGTTTGCAATTTCGTAGATAATACGAGATTCAGTGAGTGAGAATGAACTGTGTAGCAAACCCTCCCTCAAGACACCGATATTTTTCGTAATAAACCGATTGAAGCGCCTAATAACCGCAATTTTCTCTCCAAGATTAAGGTCTAGCACGGCTTATCCCTCCAATATAGTTGCTTACGACATTAATATATATGACAAAGGCAACTATAATCAAGTAGTTTATACCGTGATAAATATTGGCAGACAATGTTTCATTGTCACTTGAAATAGATCGCACAACTTACAGCAAATTTTTTTCCGTCAAACTCAACCATTGTGCTTGTGTAAATTTTCGATATTTCAGTACAATAATTCAACTAACCTGCCCCATTAGGCATCCCCAAGCGGAACAAATATTCATGCTCAACAGTGGCGTGCAGCCTTTTCAGTTCTCGTTCCCGTTTATACAATAACTATTCAATTAAGCATTTAAATAAAAGAAATATGGGTGCTGGCGGAAAAATCGCGCTGGTTCCCTTTTGAAATTCAAGAAATGCCCAATGGGACAAGGTAGAAAGATTGTTCTTAAACCGTGACAGATTGTTGATCGTTTTGTGACACTTTTCTACACAGGTTCGAGACATTGCACCATTATCCTAAAGTCACGTGGTTCAACCGATAACAATTAAAGGAGGAATTCCATATGTGGTGAGGACTGGCAAGGAAACAGCAATTCACATATTTGAAAGGAGAGCTATATTTTGAAAACAACCAACTCATCTTCGACAAAGCTTTCAGCATCCTTGGCAGCATCATTCGGAACAGCCGGTCCTCTGGCGTTTATCCTGGGGACATTAATCAGCGGGGCCATTCGACCAGGCTATTCCCCCATGCGTCAGGCAATCAGTGACCTTGGGATTGGTCCTTATAGCTGGATAGAAAACATCTCATTAGTGGTTTTTGGGCTGTGTGTCGCAGCGTTCTCTATGTATTACTACCGATTCGTGCCCGAATTAAAGAACTACCGTTCCATTTGAATTTTACTTGGAATTGGCGGTCTACTCTTCGGAAGCGCCGGTATATTTCATGAACCATCGCCCAATGGTCCACTCACAGTTACCGGGATGCTGCACTTCGTACTAAGTATGTATATTGGCATGCCTCTTCTCATCATTACGCTATTCCGGATTTGGAGAAAACTTCGTGGGACAGGCTACGGACTGTACACGACAGCAAGCGCTTGGCTTGTCATCATCGCCGTGGTGGCGACCAACGCATTCTTCATGCCCACCTCTCTACTATATAGTGTCGGTATCGGTGGGTTACTTGAACGGATCCTGCTCGGCATAATTTTACTCTGGATGATGGTTAGCAGTTGGTTGATGTTTCAGAACAGAATTACCGATGGGAAGTGATTCATTACGACGAATAAGACTGTTTTGGTTACGGGAGCAACATCCGGAATCGGATTTCACACCGCCAAAGTGCTTGCGAGCAAAGGGGCACATGTCCTTATCACTGGTCTCGACGAGAAGCGCGGAATGAAAGCAGCTGAAGAAATTTGTAAATTCGCAGGACATGAAGGGGTTCATTTTTATTCTGTTGATCATTCCTCCATCGCCGACAATATTCGTCTGGCTGAACAGATTTCGAGTCACATCGATCGGCTCGATGTTCTCATCAATAATGTTGGCGGCACAGGCCCCGCCGACCGTCGTGAGACTGGAGAGGGCTTCGAGTTTACGTACGCGATGAATGTGCTCGGTCCATTCGCGCTGACGAAAAGCTTGCTGACACTGCTTCGTAAAGCTGCTCCTTCGCGCATTATCAACATAACCTCAAGCGCCGCCTACATGTGGAAGCGCGACCCTCTCATTGATATGGATAATAAGGAGAATTATGTCGCGATGAACGCTTACGCGCATGCAAAGCTATTGAACTTGATTTGGACGTTGGCGCTTGCTCGTAGGCTGGTAGGGACGGGCATCGTTGCCAATGCGACCAATCCGGGAATGGCCTGGACGAACAATACAGCGTCACTCACACCCGAGGCAATTCCTCAGTGGAAATATATTTGGCCGCTGGTTCGATGGTTTCAGCGAAGAGCATCCGCCGAAGTTGCATCGAAGTCATCCGTGTTCTTGGCTACATCGGAAGAAGTCGCGAACGTTACCGGAACATTTTTCGAAAGTAACACGAAACCAAAAAAGCCTGCTTCATCTGCTCTCGATGTAAAGTGCCAGGATCGCTTTTGGGAAATTGCCGAATCACATGTAATGCGAGCACTCGTTACTACCATCCGGAAATAATATTTCGAAACATGAGGGCAAATGATGATCTGACAAAAGTCCCAGCAATTTCTTAAGTACTAAAAAGTTTGCTATGGATCTTTTACCCAACCAGATCCTTGAATCCAAGTTTTTCATAAAAGTACCTCGACACCTCCAGACTCTCAACATAGAGATTAATCTTAGGCGAGCTAAAGTTCATGCATAATCCTCCTAGGTCGGTTACTTCTTACACGAAATTAGCACAAATTCGCCGTGTCTCATGTACTCTTCTACTCGATAATGTCGTAACCATCTAAGCGTGTTTGGCCCATTCAAAACAACTCATGGATTCCGAAGATTCCTGATGTGTGAATTAGCAAAAATAACATCGTGAACTTTTAATTAGCATTGTACAAAACCGATTGGAAAATGCCGCTTGTCCCGCATAACATCAGCCCATGGCCAAATAAGCACATGAACTTAACCCTCCGTAGAACAATTGTGTCTCAAAGCTCATCTTACAATGAGCTTTGAGACAGCCCCTTAATA
>JAKADF010000159.1 GCA_021820805.1 Bacillota bacterium | reverse complement strand
ATATGAGATGCGTGCTCTTGATGGTTTCATCGTAAACAGGCCGCAAGCGGATGCTGGAATACGCAAACTCCCCCCGCCATCATTCCCATGCGCTGCAGGTGCCATGCCAGCAGCAACAGCAACAGCTGAACCACCGCTTGATCCACCTGGTGTATATTCAAGATTCCAAGGGTTTCGTGTCGCACCAAACCGTTCATTTTCAGTTACAGGCAAAGTTGCAAATTCAGGTAAATTCGTTTTTCCAAGAAAAATAACACCCGCATCGCGCAGCTTTTTTGCTAAGTATGCATCTGTTTGTGCAGGATTTGTGCCATTCATACGCGATCCGTTTGAGGTTGGCATTCCCTGAACCGACAGGTTGTCCTTAATGGCTATTGGAACACCTTCAAGCAGCCTGCCTTCACCCCTTAGCAAACGTCGCTCACTCTGTTTTGCAAGCGCTATGGCAGTATCCCATGAAACAGATGTATAAGCATTAAATTTAGGGTTTAATTGATGGATTTGGTGGAGATAGGTTTCAACAACCTCAACTGGAGAAATCTCTTTTTGACGCATTCGCCTTGTCAGTTCAGAAACAGAATCAAAAACACTATCCCTTGCACCAATCGACATCATACTGCCTCCAGTCACTCTAACTCTGCATTTACATATCTACACATAAAAAAACTGTTGGGGAACTTGTCTGTTCCTCAACAGTATACAAAATTTGGGGGTGTATCGCACAACAATCAACCGATTGTGGTGCAAACAAATTAATAAATGCAGTAAATCTATAGAAATAGTAACTCAAAATGTTTCGGAACGCAAATATAATTAAACTCGAAATATACAAATGTCTATTTTGATTATGTTTATTTTACGACCACCGCATGCGTACGCGTATGGATCGAATATGTGCAACATGATGACGGCCATGCCATGCATAGAGTGCCGCCGTCTGTCCAAGTGAGACTTTCCCTAGGTCAGGGTGTACAAAAATACGTTCAAAGTCTTCCAGTTCCATGGTTCTCATCAGGGACACCCATCTTTGATGAAGACCGTCGAGGAGAATAAGTGATGGTTCAATTGGTCCCTGTGAATCCGGCAGGTTTGCCCAATCTTTCTCGGCGAATGGTTTAATGAGCGGTTCGTCTTCCGTTAGTGCGAATTTAAACCGAATATACGCATTTACATGAGCATCAGGAAGATGGTGTGCAACCTGACGAACCGTCCAGCCGCCCTCACGATAGGGAGTATTTAGCTGCTCATCTGACAAACCTTCTACTGCATGACGTAAATTACCTGGTGTCTTTTCTATATCTTGAATCCATTCCTCAATTTGTGCCTTTGTAAACGGGCCTTGTACCCACTGTATATTAAAGACACCAATTGGATATCGAAGATCGTACATTTCGTGCCTCCTCTTCCATAAATAATATAAAACATGTCTCCTTTTTATATTATCAAACATGGAAGCGTAAGGCTGTGATACTCGCTGCTTCTCGTATAATGTAATCATGACTCCTGTAAACTGCATCAGCTTGCAAGGAGTCATGATTCGTTTTAGTAGAAATTAAGCTGCAATAGACGACGATTGCGGTGCAGAGGCATACGCTTTACCAGTTGGCAGAACTGTGCGTCCAGCCACACTATTGATTACACCAGCCGCAGAAGTGTACAAAGCGAGCAGGCCTGTAATAAGGCCAAACCAGCCGCCAGGAGCAGACGAACCAAGAACATGGAATTCTGCAAGAGCCAGCAAGAAGAACGTAATCGTAAGGAACAAGAAAATAAAGAACAAAGCTCGATTTAGATAGAATGTTCCAAACCACAGGTATAATGTTAGTACCCCGTAGAAGAATAGGAACACACCAAGACCTGCTTTTGGAGCTGCGTGTACGATGAAGTAAAATGCTATCCAGAATGCACCATACGACGAAAAAGCAGTTGCTCCAAATGTATTTCCTTTACGAAACTCCCACATCCCTGCGAGCAGTTGAGCTATCCCGCCATACACGAGTGCAAGCCCAAGCACGACTCCCATTGCATCCGCTGATGTCACACCTGCATTGATTAAACTGAGGATACATGTAGTAAGTCCAAATCCCGCAAGGCCAAGCGGCCCGGGGTCTGCAATTTTGACTTGTTCTGACATGTTTACACCTCTTCCATATGATTAAATCACTCTGAGTCTTTATACAATGTCTTTAAGGACTCAATTACACCCTGATCTGCCAATGTCGTTGTATCTCCGAGTACTCGTCCTTCCGCAATATCCCTGAGAAGTCTGCGCATAATCTTCGCACTTCTCGTCTTCGGAAGTTCTGCTGTAAAGATAATTTCCTCAGGCCGCGCCATTGCACCAATTTTTTCAACAACATATTGTTTTAGTTCGGCAACCAATTCTGGGGTGGATTCCGTGCCTTCCTTAACGGTGACGAAAGCTGTAATTGCCTGGCCTTTGATTTCGTGAGCCCTACCAATGACAGCAGCTTCAGCTACACCCGGGTGAGCAACAAGTGCACTCTCTACTTCTGCCGTACCAATACGGTGACCAGAAACATTGATGACATCATCAATGCGGCCTAGCACCCAGAAATAGTTATCATGGTCAAGATGTGCGCCGTCCCCAGATACATAAATGCCATCAAACTTGCCAAAGTATGTCTTTCTAAACCGTTCATCGTCACCCCAAACAGTCCGGAGCATGGAAGGCCATGGTTTTGTTACAACCAAGTATCCGCCTTTACCGGGTCCGACTGGCTGCCCTTCCTCGTCCACAATCTGCGCAGAGATACCTGGAAGAGGCCTTGTTGCAGAACCTGGTTTCGTGGCTACGACTCCTGGTAAAGGCGCAATCATTGCGACGCCAGTTTCTGTCTGCCACCAAGTATCAACAATAGGACACCTGTTGTGGCCAACATTCTCGTTGTACCAGACCCAGGCTTCAGGGTTAATCGGTTCACCAACTGTACCCAAGAGACGCAAACTGTCCAGGCTGTGCTTGGCTACATGACTTGTTCCCCATTTCATGAAAGAACGGATTGAAGTCGGTGCTGTGTAGAGAATGGTAACACCATATTTATCAATAATATCCCAGTATCTGTCGCGAGCAGGGAAATCGGGCGCACCTTCGTACATTACAACAGTTGCACCGGCAGACAACGGGCCATAGACAATATATGTGTGTCCCGTTACCCAGCCAATGTCAGCTGTGCAGAAGAAAATATCGCTGTCTTTCAGGTCAAACACACTGCGCATCGAATTGTTTGCAGCAACCAAGTATCCGCCAGTCGTGTGGACAACACCTTTTGGTTTCCCGGTAGTGCCTGAGGTATATAAAAGATACAAGATATCTTCTGCATCCATTTCCTCTGCCTTAAAAGGAGTTGTTGGAGCCTGTTTCATCAATTCATGCCAGTAAACATCTCTGCCTGCTTCCATTGTGATTTCGGCCTTTTCGCCAACACGTTCCACAACAACTACATTCTCAATAGATGAGCCGACAACCGCTTCGTCTGCACTTACTTTGAGCGGCAAGACATTCCCGCGACGCCATCCTGCATCTGCTGTAATGAGAACTTTTGCGTTTGCATCGTCAATTCTGTCACGGAGTGCCTTTGATGAAAATCCACCAAACACAACTGTATGAATAGCGCCGATTTTCGCACATGCCAAGAGTGAGATTGGCAGTTCCGGTACCATCGGCAAGTAAATAGCTACTCTATCACCTTTTTTAACACCAAGACTGGATAACATATGAGCGGCTTTATCTACTTCGCGGCCAAGCATGTCGTACGTGTAAACCTTGCTGTCTCCAGGTTCGCCTTCCCAAATGATTGCCGCTTTATTTTTCCTTGCCCCTTCCCGATGCCTATCCACAGCGTTATAAGCTGCATTCAATTTACCATTCACAAACCACT
Organism: Bacillota bacterium; assembly: GCA_021820805.1. The sequence goes on along the minus strand of JAKADF010000159.1, from coordinate 3,406 downwards.
TCGCATGCGGTGGATTCCATTCCAAGACTTTGTCATAAGGCCGGAACCAGGTTAAGTATTGAGCTTGTTCTGACCAGTATCCTTCTGGATCTTCAGAAGCCCGTTCATAAACGCTTTCGTCATTAAAGTTTGCTTGTGCACGAAACTCATCCGAAGGTGCAAATTGTCTTGTTTCTTGAAGAAGCGTATCCAGTTGATTTGCATTTCCAGTCACTATCGAGGCCCCCTTGAATTTTTGAAACTATAACCAATTTTCATGAATCCGCTTTCAGTTGCCGTACGATTTCATCAAACTCTCGGGCCTTTCTGCGATAGAATGCACACACTGTCCATGTCATGCAAAACTGTGCCAGTGCATAAACCCAAGCCCATGATACATTGCAGAATGCTCTTCTATTCAAGATTGTTGAATAGGAAACCAAAATTGGCAACATAAAATAGAATGTGAAGAAAAACAATAATAAAGATACTAAGAATCGCCGCTTACGACGCAACAAATTCTGAAATATGGGTGAAGCGGTTATTCCAGCATCATATTCCGCCTTCGTCACACTCCCTCCTTTTACGGTGCAAGCGTTTTCGCTTGGCGTTAGTGCAATTTTAAACTAAAACAGTCGAAAAATGTTCAAAAAATCGTCAATTGTTGTTCATCGTGTCTGATTTGTCAGAAATAATGTCTATCTTGCAAATATTATTGACCTAGAATTTCAAATAATTCTTTCGCAGACGATCTGCTGACAGGGATGTTCGTTTTTTCATCATCATTCAATACAATCGTATAAGCACCATTAAACCATGGAATAATTTCGTGAACATAATTTAGGTTGACCAAGTAACTGCGATGCGAGCGATAGAATGGCATTCCATGCAATTTCTGCTCCAACTCCTGGAGTGTCCATTTTGCTTGGACAACTTCTTTCTCAGTATGTATTTCTACCACTCGTTCCTGACGAACAGCATATAAAATATCCTTTGCAGCCAGAATAACAAGTTTATCCCCTTCATCCACTAAGAGCTTTTGCAGTTGATAATTGGCTGCTTCCGTAACTATATTTTTTGCAGGTTCTAGGCTCCTATAGTCTCTGTTTTCCGCTTGAAAACTATTGAGCTTCCGCCTTACCCGAGCCATCATTGCTTTAAACTTCTTTGCATCATACGGTTTAAGCAGGTAATCTGATGCGTCGACTCCGAACGCTTGAATGGCGTATGCATCATACGCTGTTGTAAAGACGATAAGCGGCAGCGTGTTTTGCTGCTGGAGTTTATACTCAAACAGTACTTTCGCAGCGTCCATTCCTGACATATAAGGCATTTGAATATCTAAAAAAACAACATCTGGCTTAAGGTCTTGATACTTTTCTAAAACCTGTTCACCGTTCTCCGCTACGCCGCAAAGAATGCAATCTTCCTCTTGCTCTATAAAATAAATAATTTCTTCACGCGCTAATCTCTCATCATCGGCCACAAGAACTTTAATTTTCAATCGATGCACACCTACTTTTAATGCGTAACCGGTATATGAAAGGAAACAGTACATCCGCATTCCGTTCCATTTTTAAAATGCAGTGCTGAATGAGCACCTAATAAGCCAATTAACCGTTGATTCAAATTAAATATTCCGATTCCTGCGCCAGTTTTGCTTTCAAGCGTAACCTGCCCAATTTTATCAAGCAGGCTGTTTGGAATCCCACTTCCATTATCTGTGATTTCAACAGTTACTTCAATATCGCTTTGTGTAATCTTAATACTAATTTCGCCGCCTTCACTCATGTCGGAAAACCCATATTTAATACTATTTTCTATGAGTGGCTGCAGGGTAAATGGGGGAATTACTGCAGGTTTTAACACAGATGGTACATCAAAAACTACGCGAAGCTTATCAGCAAATCGAACTTTAACAATTTCTAAATACGCTTCCAGATGGTCGATTTCCTGTCGAAGTGGTACGAGCGCATGGTCAGATGAACGTAAATTCATCCTCATGAAATTTCCTAATGCAATTGTAACATGACGTGCCACATCAGGACTTACACGAATCAGTGTCGTAATCATTTGAAGTGTATTAAAAAGAAAATGTGGCTGAATTTGCGCTTGCAATGTTCTCAGTTTTACATTGCGACTTAATTCTCTCATCTGTTCAGCAAGAACAACATCCAATTGATTAGATATTAATTTTGAAAGTCCAACTGCTAAGTTAATCTCAATAGGACGTAATGTCTGTGTCCTTCCAAAGCATAGATTTATAAGTCCGACAACTTCTCCTGACTGACGAAGCGGAACGACGATTGCAGCATGAATCGGGCAATGCTCATAGTGACATGAAATATCTGCACGGTTTGTCGTCATTTGTATTTCACCGGTTTGAAGTGCAGTTTTGGACAAACGGGACTGTATAGACTGGCCTTTAATATGGTGGTCACTGCCTGCACCAACATAGGAAAGCATTTGATTTTTATCCATGACAGCTACAGCTGCAATTTTTAATTCACGAAACAATAGTTTTGCAATTTCGTCAGCCGTCTGCATATCTAATCCTTTTCGTAAGTGAGGCAACGCTTTCTCTGCAATTTTCAATGCGCGTTGTGTTTCCATCGCCGCAGCTTGCTCTTTCTCTGTTACGACAATGCGAATCATGGCGGTAAAGACTGCAATGGCAACACTATTGGTCACAACAAGAGGCAGACCAATGAGATCAACAAGTTGAATATTGCGCTCGGGGTTTGCTGCAAAAATTAATAAAAGTGCCATTTTCAAAACGGCTGCAAACATCCCAATAAATAATGCTTTTTGTGAAGAAATCACACGTTCCTGAGAAAAAAAGCGAGCAGTATACCCAGAAAGGAGTCCTGTAATTGGGTGTACGCAAACATTCGCGACGACATTATCGCCGCCAAGATACAACGCAAATGCACTGACAACAAGTCCTGAAATGACTCCTACATATGGCCCGCCAAATAATCCAGCAATAACTGTTGCAACAAGCGCCGGACCCACAAGCGTTTCATTTGAACCGAGTTTGAGTAGAAAGCCGTGCGGCACTACGCTTGAATCTCTAATTAAAATGCTAGTCTCTGTACCAATGATGCCAAACAGTCCAAATAAAATTGCGGAATAAATAACTGTTTTCGTATTTTGATTTCTGTCCAGCAAATATCGAAATACACGTAATCTGGTCATCACAAAAGCAAGTACTAATAGTGAACCAATTCTAGAAAATAAAATTCCGGATAATGCCGTCATATGTGTCACCTCATTTTGAAGGCGGCTTTGATATGCCGCCAAGATGAGATTTCACTAATACTTGCGCAAAGTTCCCCGTTGACTGATTTCTAAATACATATGTACCGAGAATTGCGCCTAAAAACCCGAGTGGTATAGTGAAAATACCGGGATCTTGAAAATGAAA
>JAKADF010000158.1 GCA_021820805.1 Bacillota bacterium | reverse complement strand
GCATAGTGAAAATGAACTTGTACAGCACAAATCGGTGAACTTGGGGATGGCCGTTGCCGTTCCAAATGGCTTGGTGGTACCTGTCATATTTGAAGCAGACAGAATGGGACTTGGTGAACTTTCTGCTCTGACAAAACAACTTGCAGAGGATGCGCGCGAACAAAAGCTGTCCCCAATTGCATTTGAAGGAGGAACATTTACTGTCAGTAACCTTGGTATGTACGGGATAGAAGAGTTCACACCTATCATTAACTCTCCGCAAACAGCGATTTTGGGAGTAGGCTCTGTCACTCAAAAACCTGCTGCCGTGAACGGAAAAGTCGAAATTCGCCCATTAATGGCTTTAAGTCTATCATTCGACCATCGTGCGCTTGACGGGGCAGAAGCTGCAATGTTTTTAAGAGACTTAAAACAAGTGCTGGAAGAGCCTTTGTTATTATTAGCGTGAACAAACAACTAAAGGGTGTCTATATGATTTATTGCGTTAGACACCCTTTACCATCTAGTTGACACACCTGTTTCCCTATTTCATCAAACAATTACTAGTTCTTTTGTGTAATGATTCAGACTCTCACAACCGTTTTCTGTGACATATACAATGTCCTCGACACGTATTCCAAATTGCCCTGGCAAGTAAATACCCGGTTCTATACTAAATACCATTCCCTGCTCTATTATTTGCTGATTTTCACCATAAACAAAAGGCTCCTCATGAACCTCTATTCCGAGTCCATGGCCAGTACGATGAATAAAATATTTGCCGTACCCAGCTTCTTCAATTACAGTGCGAGTTGCACGGTCAACCTCCCCTAACGGTTTCCCTGCCAAAACGGCGTCTGCACCTGCTTGTTGTGCACGTCGAACAACCTCATATACTTCCTTTGCCTGCTTCGATACTTCCCCGACAGCAATCGTTCTTGTCATATCAGAGCAATAGTGGTTCGAAATACCACCCATATCAATAACGACCATATCACCAGTTTTGATAAGCGTCTCATCTGACTGATGATGAGGCAAAGCTCCATTTGCCCCTGCACCAATAATTGGATTGAACGAAACTTCATTAACGCCTTCTTTTTTCCACAAATGCGCTAATTCTTCCACTACCTCAAGTTCGCTCATACCGGGTGAAATTTTAGAAATCATTTGCCCAATGACCTTGTCTGCCGTGGCACCGGCAACCCGCAGCAAATTCAGTTCCCGCTCATCTTTTCTAAGGCGCTGGGCTCCTAATGTTTGCACACTGTCAACAAACGTTAAGTTTGGTTTTTCTTTTATGAGAGAAACTAGATTCTGCGATGGCCACAGATTGTCTATCGAAATAGTTCCTTGGTCTGGAAGAAACTTAGCAAGTCGTTCTACAGCGTTTTCTCCATCTTCCAAGAAAACGGTTTCCACAGATGCATCAACCAAATCATCTTGGTGCAATTTCGGTGCCAAAATGATTGGATCTCCATTTTTTCGCACCAAATATGCTAATAGTCTTTCATGCGGATTTATCCACGTTTCGGTGAAGTAAAAAAAATTCGCAGTCGATGTTACAATTACTGCATCTAGATTTTGCGCATCTAACATTTGTTTTGCTCTTAGAACCCTGTTCTCCAAATATTGTTTCATCCGAATCCACCTTTACATTTCTAAGAACTAGGAAAGTTCATTGATTACATAGTTGATTATAACATTTGAAAATTTCTTTCCATGGAAATGCTCTTCAATTTATCATGTTACGTATATCCCTATCACATGGTCGCATCCTCGCTAGTTACAATCGTACGCCCCACTTGAAGTGTTTGGCTGATTACAAGTCCAAAGTCCAATTTCAAGTACCTCCAGGCATTTGCGACGCCAATCAAAACAATTAATGTACAAAGTGAAATCCAAGCTCCAGCCTGACCCAGGTGGATAAATGTTGTAAGGAAAATAGTCAGCGGAATAAAAATTACCCAGTTTAATATTAGTGACATTCTAAATAAATACGTAGTGTCACCCACACCGCGTAAACTTCCTGCGAGTATAATACCTCCGCCGTCAAACAGCTGAATAAATGAAGCGATATGGATGAGAGAGACAGCAAGAACATATACCGCCGGATCGGAAGTGTAAACTTTTGCGACAGGCAGTGCAAACAGCCATAGGAAAATGGAGAAGAGCGCCATAAAAATTAGACCAAGTAATGTTGTTACGAGACCCCCCTGTTTTGCTTGAAGCGGCTTTTTCGCTCCAATATCCTGCCCGACAACTATCGTGGCAGCAGCGCCAAAACCATTCGCAGGCATGAAACCGAGAGATAAAATATTAAGTGTAATTTCATTTGCTGCAACTGCTGTCGTGCCTAAGCGGGTTATACAAGCTGTAAATACAAGCATTCCAATACTCATGGATAATTCCATAAGACTTAATTTGATGCTCTCGCGAACAATAAGCCGAACTTCTTCAAAACGGACAGGGTGCCAAACCCGCGTCTGGAATTTACTGCTGTATAGGCCGTAATGAACGAATAAGCAGAGCAGGAAACCAAGGCATTCAGTAATAACCATACTCCAACCTGCACCAACTAACCCCATTCCAGAATGTCCAAATGCCCCATATGTCATCACATACGTAAGGCCTATTAAAAGTACGTTTGTTGTTATGGAAATCAACATTGGAGTTTTGGTATCGCCAACGGCTCTCATATAAGCAAAATAGATATTGGTGAACATCGAAAATGCAAAGGAAAACATGCGGATTCTTAAATAAGAGGTTCCTGCATGCACAAGTTCTGGGCTTGCACCTACCCACTGCAATATTTCATGCGGGAAAGCAACACTTACAATAAACCAAATAAAATCCAAAATAAGTGATATCAAAAGTGCAATTTGCATGCGGTGGTTTGCATTATTCATTTTTTCCTCGCCATAATTTTGCGAGACTAAGTAATTAATGGTTTCATTCACACCAGCAAAAAGCGCCCAAGTATTGTACAAAAGGATATTACTAATCCCAACGATAGCAATGGATGATGCTCCAAGCCCGCCAATAATAATTAAAGTCAGCATTCCAGTTAAAGTCATCGATGAAAAAGTGGCTATGGACGGGACTGCCAGCTTCAATATTCGTTTCCACAACGGCACACAGATCAAACCTTCCTCATCCATGTCATCAAAGGTCGCTTCAGCTATGATACCGTTCAACTTGCTTTACCCAAGAGATCTGAATCACACAATCCTACAACATTAACTCGCTTTCTTTAAGAAAGAATGAACAAAATCTTAGTTCTTGACAGAATTACGATGTCTAAAGAATACATGCTGAAGTAAGAGGACAAGCACAACACCAACAATAAGTCCGTTGTTAACCAAGTAGACTAGGGTGTTTGGCAATACATTCCATTTATCTGCACTGATAAACTGAACACCTATCCCGATTAGAATTGCGAGTCCGCAGCTTACCAAATCTCCTTCGGTTTGTATCCCTTGTTTTAAAGCTTTAAGTCCGAGGCCGAACAAATCAACGAATACTGCGAGTAAGACTGCATAGCCAACAGGTGCTGGCAAGGTTGCAGTGTACTGTACAAGCTTTGGAAGCAGCCCCATAATGACCATGCCAATTGATGCAATGAGAAATGGCAAACGTGATGCTACACCTGTTAAAGAGACAAAACTTGCAGACCCGGAAATTGGAACATTACCGACGATTCCTGTTGCGCCAGCCATTAAAGTGCCAATGGCGCTTACTAGTGTGCCCTTCGAGTGCACAGCTTCTCTTCCTGACTCCGATGTAACAGATTCAAATGCCTGGATACTTGCAATAACGTTTGAAAGCAAAACAATTATCGTAATAATGCATGTTAAAACAATGCCTGCCTGAAACCTCGGCGGACCGAATGGAAAAAGTTCGGGAGCAGCAAATGCGGGTGCAAATGTAGTTGGAAATTGGACTAAACCAAAAACGGAGAACAGCACAAAACCTAAACCAAGGCCAATCAAAATTGCCAAGCTTTTTAAAAGCCCTTTGGCTTTTGAAGATAGTGCGATGGTAACAAGGATAAGAATTAATGACAAACCTGCAACTTTCAAGTTCACCCCTTTGCTTCCCATGTATCCAATTCCAAGTGCGCCACTTACCAAGCTTTTCGACAATTGCAAAGACAATAAAATAAGATATGTTCCAGTAACAAGAGGCGTAAATAAATGCTGAACTTTATCAATTACCTTAACTAAAACTAACAGCACCAGTACTGCACCGCTTATGATTAAACCGAATTCAAGCTCTTGCTGCAAGCGATCTATTGATCTTCCTACTTCAACAGTCGTACCTATTAAAACTAAAAATACACTCCACCACAGCCCAGAAGGGCCTTCCAAAATCGAGTAACGATGCCCAAAAAAAATTTGAATAATTCCAATTCACCACAGATAAGAAGGGTTCGACTTGTATAAAGTGCTGTTTCTTGGACAGTCATTCCAAAAGCATGACCGAGCACAATCGGAACTGTAATGTTCGATGCGAACATGAACACAAACCATTGCAGTGAAGTTATCCACAAGAGCATTCCTTTGGGCCGCGATCCTAATTTATATTGGATTTCCAAGTTTATTCCTCCTGCCTAACAATAAAAACAATTATAATGTGAAACTGGATAATTTACATATCATTAGGTGGTCCCAGTTTTGACCCATTAAAAGTTTAACGAGGGCCTTCTGACACTTTGCATTTGATTTATGAGATACTAGTATAAATAGAAACATTGTAGGAGTGGGTAATGTGTACGATAAGGCGACATTCGCCGGCGGGTGTTTCTGGTGTATGGTGAAACCATTTAATGAGTGGCCAGGCATCCAAAGCGTTATATCAGGATATACTGGCGGGCATAAGGAAAACCCCACTTATAAGGAAGTAAAATCAGGGACAACCGGGCACGTCGAAGCTGTTGAAATTACATTTGACCCTTCTGTATTTTCGTACGAGGAACTATTGGACATTTATTGGCACCAAATTGACCCAACGGATGACGGAGGTCAGTTTCAAGATAGAGGATCTTCATATCTTACTGCAATTTTTTATCACTCAGAAGAACAAAAACAAACAGCTGAAGCATCAAAATTTGCTCTTGAAAAGAGCGGTAAGTTTGATAAACCCATTGTCACAAAAATCCTCCCAGCATCCGCTTTCTATCCTGCGGAAGATTATCATCAAGACTTTTACAAGAAAAGTTCAGATGAGTACCATAAAGACCGTGCTGCATCTGGACGCGATGAATTTATAAACGAACACTGGGAAACGCCAAATAAATAAAATAGCAAAGAAGCAACTAAATAGATTCATTTCTAACTCCACATCTCGGTTGAATCTCTGCAAAGCAGGAAATCGTTCAAGATTTGTACGCAAAAAGTCTGCCATTTCAACCACCTTTAAATAAAGACCTTCAAACGTTTTTGCAAACGCATCACCTTTCGCATTCAGTTTCTTTTCGGCCAATTGGAGGTCGCTCGTAATGATTCCTGCACGACCTGCGGCGCAAAAGATGCAATTTAAAATTTGGAATTCGATTGGCATTACTTCATCATTCAAGAGATAAAAGAACTGTCCCAAAAGTCACTCGCGTTACTTTTGGGACAGCCCTGCCTCGCTATAAGGGCTCGCTGTTACTGTTTTGCGGCTGATTTCCGATTTCATCATACGCAACCAGTACGATATTTTCTCCCGTGGCATCCCGAAGCTCATATTCAAGTTCTTTAATTCGACTCAAAAGCCCTGAAGATAGTGTTGCAGGTGAATACTCAGGTTTTTCTTCTTTCAATATGCCACACCTCCTTACGCATCATCATGATATCCTTTCTAATTTCTTTCTATTCTGTTAACGAACATATTTACAACATCGATGGTATTGACGCTTTCTGTAAACTTCAAATTTTGCTTGACTGTCCTCATATCCCAAATGACAGCCGTATTGGCACTAGTGCAGTTGGAATTCGTGATATATTTACTAGAGAGTGCACACCCAACCGAAAGTGCGGTGCTCGACGATTTAATTAAAGTTGTTCATACACGAGTTAAGTCAGCTGCTTAATAAAAAGCCCCATGATGTGTTTACACGCATCATGGAGCTCTTCAATTTTTGATTCGGTTACTTGCTTAGAATATCTTTCACTTTTTGATACTCTTCTTCTGTAATATCTCCATTTGCTAGACGGCGCCTCAGGATTGCTTCGGCATCCATCCTCCCGTTTTGCCATCCGCAAAAACCGCCATAACGCCGGAAAAAGATAATCCGGGAAACTATAAACACAATTAACAGTACAAAAAATATAGTAAATGGTATAAAACAAAATGGAGCAAATGCATGATGTGCTGCCCACATAAAGAATACCTCCCTTGTTTTCTAATCCTTGTTTCGCAACAACAACTGTAAACTCCAGGAATCACGAATTTGTGCCCTAAAATATCACAAAACACTCAACATCCTGTTACAAACTAGTCAGAAGCAATACAACCAGCCGCACTTGAGTGCTAAACTGACGACAAATATCAAAAACACATCATTTGGCAGTCCAAGATAGGCGGAGAGTTTCTATGAACCAAGCACGAAACATACTTGTTGTTGATGACGACAAATCAATTGTTGAACTCATGCGGGATTTTCTTGAATATGAAGGTTTTTATGTGGAACAAGCTTTTAGTGTAAAAGACGCAGTCAATATCTTAAATACATCCCATATTGACTGCGTATTACTAGACATCATGATGCCGGGCCAGAACGGCTTCGAATTGTGTCGACAGATCCGGCAGACGAGTGACGTCCCCATCTTGTTTCTCAGTGCACGAGATGATGATATCGATAAAATCCGCGGCCTCGGCCTCGGCGCAGACGACTACATCGTGAAGACTGCATCCCCGGCTGAAGTGGTCGCACGCGTCAACGCTGTGTTGCGGCGCTTTGGTTCCTCGGCGAGTGCACGCAGCGCAGTACTCAACTACGGTCGACTCGTCATCGATCTCGCTGCCCGCGAAGTCCGCGTTGGCGGAGAGATCGTCTCCTTTACACCAAAGGAATACGAACTGCTTTGTCTATTCGCCGGCCGGCCCCGCCAAGTGTTCACCTATGAATCCCTCTTAAACAACTTCTGGGAGGGCGTCGGAGACAAACACACCATTCGGGTGCACGTCGCGCGGATCCGGGACAAGATTGAACGCGACGTAAACCACCCCGAGTACATCTCCAACGTCTGGGGTGTCGGATATCGATTTGAAGGAACCGTGCAAGATGGGACGGGCCACGGAGGAACTGAGCACGGAGGGGCTGTGTAATGAAGATTCGAAAGTACATGGCTCTCG
>JAKADF010000157.1 GCA_021820805.1 Bacillota bacterium | reverse complement strand
ACAGCAGAACCTTTTGCAACACTCATCCAGAAGTTTTGGCCAACAAGGTTGGAACTGAGATGGTTCGAATCTACCAGTACCCAATTATTGAGAGCAACTGCATAACGCATGTTTCGATCACGAGCAAGCCATGAAAGTTTTTGCGTCAGAATTCAAGGTCAACAAAGTTGGATCGCCTGCTAAAGTAGACACCAATGGTGTTATGAAGCAATACAATACTGGTCAACAATACATCCTTAATGGTTCGACAAACTACGATGCACCGCAAAATGTGATTGAATGGCAGGAGGGGAAATGGACAATCGACGTATTGGGTGCACCTTCGATTGACTTGATAAATACAGCGAAACAAGTGGATTACTTTTTACAGTCTTATGCCTTACCACCAACCGATGGACGAATAATCATTAACCCTGACCTAAAGGGCAAACCGATTACGAAAATTGGTTGGGTATTCGGTGATGCATTTTACGTTTGTGAGTCATCGTCAATGATGAATTCGTTAGGGATGGCAGTTTCAATGCGTGAGTATGACAACTATAAGGTAACGCCGTAGTCATTGTTACCTGGTGTAGCAATACTGGGCAACGTAAACAATGAATACTAACCTCTTCAAATATTTAATAAAGTGTTTATTGCACGTGTGCGAATGTCTAAGGAGGAATCGCTCTCGTAAATACATAAATATACAGTATCCGATTTGGAGCATTGCTGAACTATGGGGCAGCTTAGTTGAAGAACAACTCCGTTTTTCGAGAAGATAAAGGGCTATTGAGTTTGTAGGTCGCTTATGTAACCGAGTCGGAATACGAATACATCCGATACCAAAATCCATCATAGGACAGTTGCTTGTGAATAACGTTCACGTTTGAGAGTTTCCACTCCAAAACCGAACTCCTTATTATATATCTACCCCCATTTTTACATGCCGTGATGCGATTTACCATGATTGAAAGTTGATTAGTTTTAATCGCCGACCTAACTGTTGGATTGGATTAGTTTTACATGATACCTATTAAAAAACTATAGAAACCACTCGGACAAACCAATAGATTAAAGATAGTATGCAGTAGAAGGGATGAGCATTTGAAATATCGAAAAAACGTGCGTCAAGCACTCACATATACTGGTGTTTTTTTGGCAGGTACACCGGTGACGGGAACGGTTGCTTTGGCGAACACGAATTATGTACAAGCGTTATTTGGCACATCAAACGTGATCGATAATGGCAAAACTTTTTCATCGCCTCCGAAGCTAGTCTACAACGGTACGGCGTATGTTCAACTCTATTCTATTCAACACAGTTTGCAACAAGCTGGGATTCCAGCCACTTGGGATGGAACCAATTTTAAAATAACAACCCCTATTCAAGAAAGTTCGAACGTACAACTAAACGGAACGACGATTGAAAAACCAAATGCTTATGTGATTGGCGGGACGACTTATGTGCAATTGTATTCGATTGAACAAGGATTGGATAAATTGCCTGGGTTCGGGACTGATTGGGATGGGAAAAACTTTAACATTCATACACCGTCTTCGACACCCTCACAAACATCTTCAACTCAAAACGAGTCAAACACAAGTTCAACGTCCCAATCATCGTCTTCAAGCACAAGTTCGACGTCCCAACCTGCGGCATATACCACAAAGTGGCATGGTTATGTTGGGGACGTGGGCAGTAACCCAGTCATCGCAGGGAACACAGTGGTCGCTTCTGACTCAGGTTCCCCTAGCCCAATTTACGGTTATGACGCAGAAACAGGCTAGAGATTATGGGAATACACCCAAAATTTCTCTTATAATGGCTATCTCGTTGGCTCTCCACAAGCTGCTTTGGTTTCAGAAGGCAGTAATGGGGTTTTAGCGCTCTCACCAACTACGGGTCAACCAATATGGAGCACACCATCAACCATTGGAAATTTGGCTGATTTTACTGTTGAAAATGGGCAAGCAGATTTTGCTTCTAATGGAAACGAAATCAGTGCGTTGGATGCTGAAACTGGGAAGATTTTATGGCAAAAGACGGTTACTGGTATAACCTACACCGCAATCCACGCAAACAGTACGCAAATTGCAGGTGGTACGACCGATGGACACTTAATTACGTACACAACTAATGGCGCACAAGTGTTTGATGTGGCACTTCCAAATTCGACAGCAGTCACAGATATCGCAAGCAATGCTGGAATGTGGTTGGTCACACAAGGACAATCAGTTACTGCAGTAAATGCATCGGGAACTGTTCTGTGGATTCACACATTCGCCAAGAACGTCACTGGAGGCACGGTTGCGGCAGATAATAATAAAATCTATGTGACAACCGATGATGGTGATTTGACCGTTTTAAACGAAGCGGATGGTCAAGTGGTCCAATCGACTACATTGCCCTTTTCGACGTTTGCTGAACCTGTTATTTCCAACGGGCGGATTTTCCTTGCAACCAACAACGGCTTGTTAAGCGTTCTTGACGAAAATACACTGAAGTCAATTACTTCAGTAACTCAATACACGGACCCAGGCACCCAAACTCTGTCATGTTGGTTTAAGCCGCTCACCTACGGAAGCGAAGTGATCGTCGAATCACATACACAAGGATATTCTGGAGATGCAGAACTCGTGGCATTCGATTAAGGAAAATCAGAGCGTTTAAGAATAAGATCTCGAATTCAAACGCGAAGGGCTTATTATAAATCTCCGAAGTAAAACTGACCAAGAAGGGCAAGGGAGAAAAGTGGGAATCCCTTATGGAAGCAGATTGGGGACATGCCGAGTTCGTACACTTGAAGATTAGCTAGATAACACACATATTAAAAATGGACCCATATTCCGACGCATGAATAAGTGGGACCTAGATGTTAACAAGAAGGGTAAGTGGACAATCTGTTGCACTCATTATTAAGGAAGTTGCTGAAAATGCAGGGCTAGACAAAAATATGTACTCCGGACGGAATCATATTTCGTGACAACTCGGCTACATATTTCGAATTATAGTATTATAGCCATATAAATAGAAAGAAACTCGGAACAAAAATAATACTGGAAGTGGTGCATATATCTTTCCCGCACTTGCGGCTGATGTGTGTATTTTTGGGTGATTCGTCCACACCTCGAATGTCCTAGCATGCATTTACCTGGCTATTTATCCGATTGTTACATATGGGGGGCGAATGTCAAAGAACGGATACATTTTAAAGCAGTGTAAATATTCAAAATAGGTTATTCACAAGTTCCATGGAGAGTTTTGTTCGACGATAACCCCTGGGACAGTCAAAAATATAGCTTTATTTTTTTATTTGCCCTCATGACTTGCTTTTTTTTCTCATCGTACTCCCCTTCATCAGTTTCGAGTCCTGCAGCATCAATACAATGTAGCTCTCATGTAAGAGCACCTAATTATGGTGTGTGATTTAAATTAGTATTATAGTATTGTTTGTGGATGCATGAATCGAAGGTCTGAAGGGCTAGACAAGCGAAATTGTGAATAGAAAGTGCGTTATCGATATGGCACGGGAAAAAAGCTAAACTCAGGAGCGCGGTCGGTAATTTTGCGATTCAATCTGTTCAAAGAAACGTTCAATCTTGACAATCTCCTCCGTAACTCTCTCGATATTTGAATCCGGTGCATTTTCTTGTATTGGAAACAGCACAAAGCGTATGGCTGCCAGAGAATTGCGGATCTCATTGGCAACTGCCCACGACATTATTTGATCGTGATGGCCATTTTGTTGAACTTTCTTCTCCTTACGATGCTTGCATGCAAGCCACACATTACACCAGTAACTAATGGTTTCAAGCACAACGTGGGACGATTCAGGGCAACCATGTCTAATCCAGTAATAAAAGCCTAATCCACTCAGCACGAAGCTGCTCGCAAGTCCAATCGAAATTCCAGCAAAGTATCCGAATACGCCTGTTATCACCAAGCCGGCAAGAAACCAAATGGTGTGAAGGCGCAGTAAGATTCCGACAATTATTAACACAACAATCAAGCTCGTGTGGGACTGCAAAAAGCTTCCGACACGGGAGTCGAACTGTTTTTTTTCCTTAATCACCTTGTGTAAAGTTTTCTTTTTCCTCATGTTCTTCACCATCGCTTCAGTTCAGCGAATGCTTTCCCTTAAACAAATCCTAAGGTTAAGCCTTGAATGAAACCAGGCATGCGTGAACTATAAACTCGGTCAAGAATAGCTAATACATTTGAACTAGAGTAAATCCCTTATGCCGCGAAGTTAAAGTGATTGAGTTATTTCGTACTCATTTGGATGGAGCAGGATGTTTGGGAGAAACATGTCGATATCGGTGCCTGTCATCCATGGGGTAAAAACTTTTGCCATCGATTCTCCTTGTGCTTTTGAATTGATGTGACTGTAGTATGATACGGCAGCAGGTCATATGGATACAGCTCCACTTCCGAAGAGAACAGAAAGTGAACTTTCCTGAAATTAAATTCGTCTATTTGTGTGAAAAGAGAAACGGGAGAGTGAGTCCAACTGAAATAAATATTCAAATTTTGATACGAATTCTTGGATATTGCATGATAATTGCTATCATTGAAATTCAAGCATTCATTCAGCAAACACTTTCTGTACCGAGTTCAGTAAAAAGACAACAGTTTACATCATATCCTCCGACCTTCATCGGTCAAAGAGATGGTATTTTACCTGTCAGTAGTAGCGCGGAGTTTTTAAGGCGATAGGGCGTCTTTCCTCAGTTATCGATTTGTAAATCTGCCATTGCCATCCTTGCCCGACAGTCGAATGTGATACTCTTGAAAAAGCTACTGAAATATGTAAGAAAGGAACGAGTTTATCAATGAATCACTCCTATTCCGTTACCAGAAATCGAGGGAAGCACCTTTTAACCAAGGTTCCAGAAATCACAATATACTTCTGGATAGTGAAACTCCTGACAACTGCCATGGGCGAATCAACGTCTGACTATTTAGTGTATCATATCAATCCGTATGTTGCGGTCATTCTTGGTTTCATCGGATTCGTGATCGCCCTGATCCTACAGTTTTCCGTTCGGAAATACATAGCGTGGATCTACTGGCTTCTGGTCGTAATGGTTGCGATTTTCGGGACGATGGTTGCCGATGTAACTCATATTGTCTTAGGTGTACCATACTACGCCTCGACCATTGCCTTTGCGATTATTCTGACTTTGGTTTTCATCACTTGGTATAAAGTAGAGAGGACGTTATCCATCCACAGCATCAATACCCGTCGGCGTGAGGTATTTTACTGGGCGGCAGTGCTGGCAACTTTCGCGATGGGAACTGCTTCAGGCGATATGACCGCAATGACATTGCATTTGGGGTACTTGGCATCAGGAATTTTATTTATTATTTTGTTCTTGTTCCCAGGACTCGGCTACACCTTGTTCCGTCTTAACCCCATATTCGCATTCTGGTTTTCCTATATCATGACCCGACCACTTGGAGCTTCTTTTGCCGACTGGTTTGGGAAGCCGAAGAGTATTACTGGATTGGGATATGGAGATGGAATCGTTGCAGGAGTGTTGACCGTACTTATCGTTGTATTTGTGGGATATCTTACAATTAGTCGCAAAGATATTCAGAAGGAAACTGCAAGGCAGGGATATAGCAGTGAGTTCGGACGCTCGCGATTGGAATGAGGCCAGTTACAAAATTCCCTATGTTGGCTTCAAGGTATGGTGAATGTCATGATGATTGTCAAGAAGGTAAGTGAGTGAGCGTTGCATGAATAAACGATACCCCTTGGTCTCCAAGGGGTATCATTATTTCTCTATAGCAAGCATGAAAATGATCATAACAGGCTTGACAATGTGGTTCAGGTTCAACGAGGCTCATATAGCCAATGAAATAGAAACGATCCAAATTTCTATATTTAATAATTGTCCTGAACTATTTGGTGTCTTTTAAGGTCTTTATAGGTAGAGTTAGCTAGAGAGGTTGATGTATATTGGTTTTCGAACATTTCGCAACAACATATGGATATGTGGGCATTTTTGTTTTGTTGATTCTCGAGTATTTAGTTATTGTGGTTCCAGGTGAAACTTTGTTAACTACACTTGGAATCTTGTCTCATACAAATCAAGTTCATTTTGAGTTGCCATTTCTCATTTTGTCGGCAAGCCTGGGTACATTTACTGGGTCGGTGTTCACGTATCTCATCGGACGCGGTGTTGGAAGACCTGTAGTACAGAGGTTAGGGAAATATATATTCATTACCGACAAGCGTCTGCAGCAAACTGAGCGGCTTTTTCAGCGGCAGGCCACTTTGACTTTACTGATTACGAAATACATTGCCGTAATCCGTGATGTAATACCATACGTAAGTGGCATTAATAAAGTAAATATCAGAACTTACATTGCTACTCAACTCGTTGCTTCCTTTTTGTGGACGAGCACGTTCTTAATTGGTGGGAACATATTAGAACGACTAGGAATATCCATTTACCATCACTGGCGGATTGAATTGATACCAGGCGTAATGTTAATTATAGGGTTGGTCATAGGCTACCGGTTTGTTCATCATCGACTAAAGCACTTTTTTGACGTTAAGGATGAGCAGAAATTTCAAGGATAATCCGAAATTATCTCCGGGATTTGATCGGTTTGCTTTTATTACAATGTTTGATGGTACGATTCTGAGCTTCTATAGAGGATTTATGAAGATGGAACAATTTATAACGTTACTACGCCTGATGAGGTGATTAAGCATTGGACAATACGAGTATTAAATTAAAATTCTCTGTCACTCTCTAAAATATTTCAGAGAAAGACAATTTGGTATGGAAATAAAATCTGCCACATATACGTTTACACGATTTGTTCCATACAACAGGTTGCATTCCTGCATGAAGATGGTGCAAGCCTGAAAGGCATTCAGGAGCACTTACGACATACTTGGCTCTCCACAACTGCCGACCTATACACTCACGAATCGGAACTGGTAAGCCGTGAAACCGCTGACCGCCTTACCAGTTCAAACTCTCTGCCTGGTACACTTACCCGGACGGCCTTCATTTGATTCACTTCCACAACACACCCCTCTTTTGAAATGATTCATTTCGGTTGTTTAAAGTTTTTATGAATTTCGTAAATATTATGTCGTTTATCATGCAGGAAACTTACATTCATTTTGCATTCGTCAATTTTCGATACCATGGGAGAAGAAACATGTAGTTTTTTTTTCGTGATTAAATTTCTCGGCACTATAGAACGGGAGTAGTACAGTTCTATGTATTACATTAAGCTCCGTCCAAATTTCAATTTTATTTTCAATATAAATTCGATTTTCAAAGTATAAAATTTCTGCGTGTTTTTAATAAGCCCTACTCGTATCCTGAAACTTCACTGGAACAATACAAATT
>JAKADF010000156.1 GCA_021820805.1 Bacillota bacterium | reverse complement strand
AAGGCTGGTCACGTCTAATAAAAATCCGCGGTTCTTGATCTGTTACGAGAGCAGTGAGAGCTTTCCCAACTCTACCCATGCTTCTGCGTTCACTTTGTTCAGATTGTTTAAAAGCAAGATAGCGCTCTAACACACGTACAAGTTGCTTTTGAATTGGATGAAAAGACTTAACAAACTCTTGATATGTATCTACATTTTTTTTTGAATATCGAGGTGCCTCTAAGACAATACATGGGATTTCAGCAGATGATTTACTGCTGGTTAGTGACTGTTGCTGTATTTCTGTCTCGAGGTGTTTTGTGTTTTTGGCCACATCAGAAATACTTTTTTCAGTTTCCTGTTCCAAACTTCTGCCTTGCATAACAGATACATCATTCGGTGTCTCTGTCGACATTCTTGCTACATTTGTTTCAACTTTTGACTTTGATCCGTGCTCTAATTTCATGCTGAGAGAGACACCTGATTTTTGCTTTGATTCACGGTGCCAGGTCTCCAGTTTTTCATCTGGTGCAGTGTTTTGCTCGCTGTCATTTGTACTTGCATTAGGGATCTTTTTCTCACGTGTCAATGAGTCGAAAGGTTGATCTTGACGCGCTGGAGGAAGGGAGAATTCAAGTATTGTAAAAAGATCAAGTGTAATGTCTGCTTGGGTTAAACTCCAAAGCCCTGTTTCTATTTCTTCATACGTCGATATTGTCAGCGATTGATCATTTATTTTTAATATTTGGTTCACAAGTTGCAAAAAATCCATAGGAATTTCCGGGTTCTGATATACGGTGTTCGAGAGCTCAGAACTAAGTCCGTGAATACATAACAAAAGGAAAACATCTGTAAAGGAAGAACGAATAATATAAGTGGGCAACTGCGCTTCGCAGTATGAAGCCAAAGTATCATGGCGTTTTTGAAATGCCTTTTTTGTGCCCGTGCGGTCATTTGTAATTCGTTTCTCTAATCGAAAGTCTTCAAGTAAAGCGAATAGGTTTTTAGCTAATCGGGGGAACCGCCATTTCTTTGTAAGAAATATTTGTACATTTTCCCAATTTGTATATACCAAGTTTCCCAAAACTCGTAAAAAAATATCGCTTTTCACACAAAAAGATTGTTCTTGTATTGGATACGGATCCCAAAATGTACTGACAGTGACCGTTTCATGTTCCGGGTCACAATAGGACAGGAGAGAACGGCCAACCTGTAGATTTGGATTTTTGCATAACAGTCTTGCAAAGTCTTCAATGTACGGATTAACGGCAGGTTTCTCAGGTTCTTCAATAAACGAAAAGTACTTCATATGGAATTAACCTCCAAAACCTGGTCAATTATTCTAAAAAAATGTTTCAGCGAGATCCATGATTAAACTTCTATCTGACGCGTCATCTAATTTATTCGCAATGGCAGAACGAATGGCCCGCAGTGGGGGAATGAATGACGCTAGGTCGCAGGCATCTTGTAATGCGCGGATACTGGCGGCTTCTTCTGGAATTTGTCCAAGGCGTGCTTGTTCAACTAATTCAAAAGACATCCGTGTAAACAAATGAAGCAATTGTTTGTCTTTGAGGTGGGTTGTCTCTGCCAACAAATCAATTAATGTGTCTCCTTGAATGTAAGGAACTTCTAAGATGACAAATCGATTTTTGAGTGCTTCATTTAATGGAACGGTGCCAACGTATCCTAAATTAATTGCACCAATTGTACAAAAGCCTTGTTTCGCAAAAACGACTTCGGTTGTAAATGGGTTAGTGATTCTCCTGCGGTAATCGAGCACACCATTTAAAATTGGCAATGTTTCTGGCTTTGCCATATTGATTTCATCAATATAGAGAAATTCGCCATTTGTCATAGCACTTACGACCGGACCTTCTATGTAATCAATCGTTTGTTTGTTCTCGTGATAAGAGAGGGTTTTATATCCGAGGAGTGCTTCTGCATCTAGATCTACGGAACAGTTAATTTGACGCATTGGTTTTGTGAACAAATACGCGAGATACTCAGCAAGAGTTGTTTTTCCTGATCCCGTGGATCCTTCTAATAGAATATTTTTTCCCATAAATAGAGCGACTACAGCATCATGGATAATAGAAGGAGAAGACGCGTAATAGCGGCGAACTGAATTGTACTGATACTCGAATTTCGCGTTTATTTCTCTTCGGTGCATTAGTTCCTGAACAATGCTTTGTGGAAGGTGAAGCTTTTCAATTTCATCTCTGAATTCGTCTGACATTTGATTCTACCTTTCATGACGAATAATGCCCATACATGTTCTCCATTGGTGACTCATATCTGCAATCCTATTATAACAATGCATGCCGCGTCCTACACAGGGCGTGTTCACTGCGTTATTTAAACATCATTCTGAAAGGGCTCGCATATACATCTGCAAACATAGGTTTTGTAACCCTTGTCTAATCCCTTTTCTCGATTTTAATCGGGAAGGGTGATGGCGTGCGAATTCCCTTTTCAAAGGCGATTTATGTATCAGCGGCCGCAGTCGCGATGTTATCCACATCGGGTGCCGCTGTCGTAAACAGATATAAAGTTACAATTACAGACAATGGGCATCGTAAAGTCGTTCGAGGGGTCGGGCTCAAAACGGTTGGCGGCCTGCTTGAAAGCGAGGGGATTATCCCGAATGACGGGGTAATCGTTGTACCGAGTCCCAAAACCCCCTTACATGATGGAATGAACATTTCAGTTTCGAGCGAACAGAAGATTCAGCTTGACGATGGAGGCAAGCTATCAGAGTTCGAGACGTGTGCAGAAACGGTTGGTTCCTTTCTGCAGGAGCAAGGAATAAAGATAGGGCCGAAAGATCAGATCAATTATCAGTTGGATAGTCCTCTTGTAGATGGCCAAACGATTCGAATTACAAGGCGGCAAACAAATATTACAGCATATGTTGAAAAAATCCCTTATCGTACGGTCTACAGATATTCAAATGACCTGTTAAAAGGTCAAACCCGCGTTACTTCGTACGGTCATGCAGGCACTCTAAAAGTAAAACACATTTCAGAATACGTAAACGGCCATCGAGTTCAATCTTCTGTTCAGAAGCAAGTCATTTCGTCTGCCAAAGAACGTGTTGTTGAAATCGGCACAAAACACGATACAGCGAGCTTATCGTCTCGGTCAGACATGTCCATTGGCCCTGGGATGCGAACCATTACGGTTGTTGCAACGGCTTATACTGGAAATGGAAAAACAGCAGCTGGATGGCAAGCAGGGCCGGGCATCATCGCAGTCGATCCTTCCGTTATTCCACTCGGAACCAAGGTTTATATTCCGGGAATGGGTGTGGTTCGGGCTGAGGATACAGGCGGTTCTATTGTTGGCAATCGAATTGATATCTGGATGGGCAGTGAGTCACAAGCGCTAAATTTTGGTGTGAGGACTATCACCATATACGCACTAAGTTGAAAAATAACTGGAAATCGTGACAAGGGATATGACAAGGGTACCCCCGAAAAAGGGGGATTTTTTGTGCCTATATTGTGTAACTCGGGCTATTCTTATAATATAAATGTCGTCTGAATGAGAGGTATCTAATTTGCAATATACAATTTACCCGTCTGTTCCATTTGACTTTAAAAAAATGCTGAAACGACCGATTTCAAGGACATCAAAGTTAACCTACATTGATGAACAGGCAAACTCTTACGCTTGTTCTATCCGTATTTTAAACCGTCATATACCCATCCTGATTACTTCTGTAGGATCCGTGACGGCTCCAAGGTTAGAGGTTCTACTTCCAGATGAAATCCTGCCAAATGAAAGAAAGCACTCCTTACAGATTGTGAGGCGCATATTATCAACCGATACGGACATCAATGACTTTTCAAATCATTTTTTTGCCGATCCGTTCCTTAAATTGTGGCAGCCTTACCTTTATGGGTTGCGTCCAATTCTTGATGTAGATTTGTTTCAATCGATGGTGAGAGTCATGATAGGCCAGCAGTTGAATGTTAAGTTTGCAGAGGAGTTGACAAATCGTTTGGTTATGCGAAGCGACGAAAGCGTTTGTGTGCATGACCGTACACTTCTTGTTTTTCCCGACCCCCTGCAAATCGCAAACTGGTCATATGAGGATTTACAAGCTTTATCTTTCAGCAGAAGAAAAGCAGAATATGTAATAGATTTCGCAAGGCTTGTTGCAAGTGGAGACCTAGATCTGAATGAGTTCTTTTTCCAAGAAGACGAAAAAATTATTGAAACTTTAACTCGTATACGTGGTATAGGCCGTTGGACGGCAGAGTGCTTCTTGTTGTTTGGTTTAGGCAGGCTGGATATCATGCCTGCTGCAGATATTGGGGTTCAGAATGCGATTTCACAAGTTTTTTGTCTAGGTAACCGTCCACGGGAAAGCGAGGTTAGGGAATTAAGTGAAAAGTGGATTCCCTGGCGAAGCTTGGCGGCTTATTATTTCTGGAACACATTACTCATAAAAGAACGGCCGGGTTATATGAAATAAGGCTATATACGCAACAAAATACGGGAGCAAACCGACATCGGTTTTCGCTTCCGTATTTTAACTTGGTTGAAATCATGCGTTAAGAACAATTACAGCAGTTTTGTACCCAATCGTGGTACGAAAACGCACGATTTTGCCATATTTTACTGGAAATTCAGAAATAACTTCACCTTCACCCGTCGATAAAGCCTGCTCATTGAGCTTCTGTTGTTCATTAGACACTGAGTTACATTTGCCAGAAATGTGTTTTGTGAAGAGTTCTAATTCTTCTGCACGATTTAAGTACTCGGATACGTTGTCACAACGAATATATCTGCCTGAGTCAACGTTTTGACTGATCTCAAATGATGTAGCCATATACCATAACCTCCCAAAATTAATCACACTGCGATATTTCCTATGGAACTCAGTAATTCTATAAGGAAAAAGTTACATTAAAAGACGAAAAATAACCTTGACTCAAATCAAAAATTTGTAATTTGGACAAGAAGTTTGAATGATTTGACATTTCCCAGTATTCAACGTACACTGTAAATAGTCAGACTATTTCAATTACATCTAAGGGATGAGCAGCATGACAGAGCTATATATCGTTTGTTATTCGGCAAAGCCGAACAAGTGGATGTTGAGTGATCCGATGACCTTGCATCAAGCAGAAGCGTATATGGAGAACCTAAGTAAGATGGGATATCAAGTTCGGCTTCACGCGAAGCAAAGAGCCTCGTTAGAAGATGTGTTAGACGGTTGACCTTGAAGAGGTTTTGTACATCTAATCATTCGGCTATTGTTGGTTCTTGTGAAGCATATCCTGCAAAATAGGTCTTGATTGTAGGTTGTATTAACATACAAGTTGCAAAAGAAATGGCGTGCCGGTCGCTGGCACGTCATTTCTTGTTTTGGCATGTCACGAGCGAAAGAATTTAGACTAAATGACCAACACGTGATTCTAAATTTAAATCGTTATGATATAATGTAAGCGTATTCAAGTTCAACAAGGTTGAATTATAGGAAACATCGTTTTATAAAATATTAGATAGATGCATTGAAGATGGTAACTGTCGTCCCAAATGAGAGCGATCTACGCAAGTAAATGTCTGGGCACCTGTAACGTGTACTATATTGCATGTAAAATTATGGTGGGTGAGATAAGATGGAAAGAGCGAAGCGAGTAACAATAAAGGAAGTGGGGCCGCGAGACGGGCTCCAAAACGAAAAGGGTGTTTTACAAACAAGTGATAAAGTCGCCCTAATTAACGAATTGTCGGAAACTGGTTTAAGACACATTGAAATTACGTCATTTACGAATCCACGTTGGATTCCTGCTTTGGCTGATGCGGTTGAGGTTGCGCAACAAATTAAGCGTGTTCCAGGAATCGTGTATTCAGCTTTGGTTCCAAATCAGAGAGGTTTGGTAAGAGCACTTGAAGCAAACATTGATGAAGTTGCCGTCTTTATGTCAGCCAGCGAAACGCATAATCAAAAAAACATTAACAAGTCAATTCAAGACACTTATCCTATCTTTGAAAAAGTAGTCAAGGACGCGCTTGGTTGTGGAAAGTCGGTTCGCGGCTATGTCTCCATGGTATTTGGTTGTCCGTATGAAGGTACTGTTAAAATTGATGCGGTTGTTCGAGTTGCAGAAAAACTTTTTGAGATGGGTGTCCAAGAATTGTCGCTTGGTGACACGATAGGCATAGCTAATCCCCATCAAGTACAGGTTGTTCTAAGTACACTATTAAGATATTTTGACAAGGACAAACTCGCAATGCATTTTCATGATACACATGGAACAGCTCTTGCCAACATATTAACATCGATTGATATGGGCATAACAACTTTTGATTCTTCAATTGGAGGCAGCGGCGGTTGCCCGTATGCACCGGGTGCATCGGGTAACGTAGCTACAGAAGACTTACACTATATGTTAAGCGGTATGGGGATTCACACGGGATTAAATCGAAATAAACTGTTGGATGCCGCAATTTTATTGCAAAATAAATTAGGGAAACAGTTGCCTAGTCACAGTCTTCAAGTATGCAACGCGGGTATTCAAGCAGTCTCATAACCCAAAATGATAGTTTAGGTGTATATTTTAAGTTGTTAGTTTGCGGATTTGACGTCCCGTATGTTTCTAGGTATAAATGATCACGCGAAATAGGGGGGCTGTTATAAGCTTTTAGGAGGACTTCCATGGATCTTGAAGTTATTGGAAAGAGACTGCGCGAGGCCAGGCTTTATAAAGGGTTTACGCAACAGGAACTTGCAGATAAATGCGGACTGACGAAAAGTATGTTGTCGAAAATCGAGAATGGACATAGTCCGGCTGCTCTGGCTACTTTCTCTCGTATAGCAAAAAACTTAGATTTACCGTTAACTTGGTTCTTGCAAGAGGAAGACGATGAAAGTCCTCTAGTAATTGTTCCTTGCAGCAAACGGGGAATTAGAAACGGAGGCAATGAAATCGGCTATATATATGAAACACTGGCAAATCGTTCTCGCTTTGGCAGTATTGAGCCAACCGTTGTGACCGTCCCTGCTGTTTTAGAAAATTTTGAGCTGTACACACATGATGAAGACGAATTTATTTATGTTTTGGAAGGAAGTATCAATTTGCTTTATGATGGTGATTATCATCCGATGGAACAGGGTGATAGTGCGTACTTTGAGGGGACGAAGCCACATATATTTTTGCCCCAAAACAATCTTGAAGCAAAAGTGCTTACGGTGTATGTTGATCAGACATTAAGACGGTAAAGGTTTATTTTGTAGAGTAGCGTTGATTAATGAGATTCTCAAAGGATAGGCAAACGTACAGAGGACTCGTGCCTAACATACATAGGATATCTAAATATCATTTGTATGTGGAGGCTTAGAGGATGAAACAAAAAACGCTAGCCATGATGAAAACAAGGCGG
>JAKADF010000155.1 GCA_021820805.1 Bacillota bacterium | reverse complement strand
TGGCAATAGACTCGTATCAAGAAATGCATAACGTATTTGGAGTGAACAAATGCCATATCAATCAGGCTGGCATTTTACGTAATGCAGGTCGTCATCAAGAGGCGATTGAACTATTATCTTCTTGTATACGGTCGCGTAACTTTAATTCGGACAAAGCTCGCATAGCTAACGCTTATGCAGAACTCGCTTATACCTATCTTGATTTAGGACAAATGGATATAGCACTGAAAGATGCGAAAAATGCTATTGATACTTACAATGAAAATCTAAAACTAACATGTGAAATGAGATTATTACGTGCTCGTGCTTATACCATCAATCATTCTTTTAAAGAAGGACTAGATGAACTTAAGGCTTGTCCTGAAGAGTTAATGACAACAGATTCCGTTTTATTAGCCGAATACAATAGAATCAAACGCGAGTGCTTAGTAGGCCTCGGAAGAAGTGTGGACGCTTTATCTGCATCACTCGCATTTGCAAAACAGGTGATAGCTTCTTAGAGAATTGTGGTTTAAGTGGAAAGGTATTTCCCACTGAATAATAAAATTCTCGATTTTTCTATCATTAATCCCTTCAATCGACA
The DNA here is from genome assembly GCA_021820805.1 of Bacillota bacterium. Next base: position 6,680 of record JAKADF010000155.1, on the reverse strand, counting down.
TTGTTAAACAAATTAATCAAAAATATGCCTTTACAAATTGCACAACAAATAAGCCCCTTGCATACAGCAGGAGCTTATTGTTTTGTAAAAATTTATTTTGCTGAACCAAATGTAACAATGCCTTTGATCGTCTTTCCAAATCTCTGGAAAAATGTAGATTTGGCTACATTAGTCTGTGCATATAATGGAGCTTTTGAAACACACTCTTCTCCATCGTATACCTTTATTTCTCCAACTTTCTGACCTTTAACTACTGGAGCATTTAGTTTATTAAGTTCAATTTTTGTTTCGTATTCGGCCTTGCTTCCGCGCTTTCGAATGATTCCAATTGGTTCTTTCGTACAAACATTTACAGTTTCATGCACACCATGGCTAACAGGGGCTGTTGAAACAATTGCGCCCTGATTATATATGGTTTTAGTCTCATAATTGCTAAAGCTCCAATTCAATAACCCTGTCACTTCAGCGTTTCGAACTTTAGGCTTTGGTTCACCCATAACGACTGCAATGACACGAAATCCATTCTTTTTAGCTGTAGCTGATAAACAATATTTGGCCTCCGCTGTGTAACCCGTTTTCAGCCCATCTACACCCTCATAAAATCGAACAAGTTTGTTCGTATTTACCAACCACAGCGGATTTTCTGTATCTTTTCGTAAATAATCACTATAAACGGACGTAAACCTTGTTATGTCTTTATGGGATAGCAGGGCACGTGACATGATTGCAATATCGTGCGCTGAACTGTAATGATCTTTTGCAGGTAACCCATTGCAGTTAACAAAGTGAGTGTCGTCCATGCCTAGTTCATTTGCCTTCTTGTTCATTCGAGCAACGAATGCTTCCTCAGAGCCATCCAAATGCTCCGCCATTGCGACACAAGCATCATTTGCTGAGGCTACAGCAATCCCTTTAAGCATTTGTTCGACCGTCATTATTTCTTCTGGTTCAAGGAAGATTTGGGAACCTCCCATACTTGAAGCATACTCGGATACTTTTACTCTATCTGAGTACTTCAGTTGTCCGCAGTCAATTGCCTCCATAATAAGTAACATCGTCATAATCTTAGTAATACTCGCCATAGGCAGTTTTTCATGGCCATCTTTTTCATACAGCACTTTCCCAGTTAACGAATCCATCACTACAGCTGATCTTGCTTCTTTTGCCAACCCTACCTGGGCATCAGTTGATTTGGAGCCATGTATTTTATAACCATCTGCCTGTGACGATGCGCCTCTTATGCCAGGAATTACATCCGCACGGACAGTTTGCACTGTACTTGAAAGTGCTGACAATGCGATTGCAGACGAACAAAAAACTGATAAGAAGCACTTCCACCTTCGATGCACAATTATTTCCCCCTTTATCCTTACAACATCTCAGGGTTATTGTGCACGCAAAGGTATTATTTTATTTCAACTGGAAAAGTCTTTAGACACATCTGCCCAAAAACTTGTTCCTGCACGCGGATTTGCTACGCCAAAGTATTCAGCTAAAGTAGCACCGACATCTGCAAAAGTGTCTCGACACCCGAGCGGAATCTTGCTGCTCATTCCTCTATGCCACATTAAAATCGGTACCCACTCGCGTGAATGGTCCGTACCGGGCGTTGTCGGATCACACCCATGGTCTGCTGTAATGCATACAATGTCCGATGGCATAACTTTCGATAGTAATTCACCAAGCTGTATATCAAAGTCCTCAATTGCTCGAGCGAATCCAACGGGATTATTCCGATGACCGTACAGCGAGTCAAAATCTACTAAATTTGCATAAATTAAACCGCAATCTTGAACGTGCATTTGGTCCATTACTCTCAACATACCATCACGATTGTTGTGGGTGTGTACAGCGGTTTTTATACCGGATCCGCCGTAAATATCTCCAATCTTGCCTATCCCGGTAACAGGAATTCCCGCATTCTCCAGCTCATTTAGAACCGTATTGCCAAAAGTAAGCGAAAAATCCTTTCGGTTATGTGTGCGGACAAATTCGCCAACTTTTCCTGTAAAAGGTCTTGCAATAACACGTCCAACAGCATGCCTACCTGAAAGTATCTTTCTTGCATATTGACACCAATCGTACAAAGTTTCTACAGGAATTATGTCTTCATGTGCAGCAACCTGAAAAACGCTGTCTGCGGATGTATATACAATTGGACACCCTGAACGCAAATGTTCTTCCCCATATTCCTCAATAACGACCGTTCCGGAAGCAGGCGCGTTGCAGAGAACTTGTTTACCTGTGTAAGCTTCAAACTGACTAATTATTTCTTCCGGGAACCCGGTCGGATAAACTGGCAAATCCTGTTCAAGCACAACACCAACGAACTCCCAGTGTCCGTTTGTGGTATCTTTCCCATGAGACCTTTCCCTCATCTTTCCAAATGCTCCAGCAACATTTTCGCCGCAATTTAAACCAGGAATTGAATCAATACAACCGAGGCCCATTTTTTCAAGATTAGGTGCCTTCAATCCGTCAACGGACTCTGCACAATGCTTAAGTGTATGACTCATTTCATCGGAATGGCCATACCTTGACGCATCTGGCGCTGCTCCAATCCCTACACTATCCAAGACAATCCAAATAAACCTTCGCTTTTGAATCACAAAAGTCCCTCTTTCCAGTGAGTGCAGTCAAATTCATATTTTGCTCCGAATCTAGTTCCTATGCGCGTGGATGTGCAGCGGCATATACTTCCTTAAGCCTTCCTCGCGTAACCTGCGTATAAATCTGAGTAGTCGAAATATCCGCATGCCCTAGCATTTCTTGAACAGACCTTAAATCGGCTCCCCGTTCAAGCAAGTGTGTAGCAAAAGAATGGCGAAGTGTATGAGGAGTAATATCTTTTACAATCCCTGATTCCTTTGCGTATTTTTTTAATATTTTCCAAAAACCTTGACGAGACATACCCGTACCGTGGTGGTTCAAAAACAAAGCATATTCCAAAGGACTCTTTACAAGCAAATTCCGGCTAAACTCTACATACAACGTTGTTGCTTTGACAGCCATTTCGCCGATAGGAATAATTCTTTCCTTTGAGCCTTTTCCCATACAACGCAAAAACCCGGACGTTAGGTTTATATCCTGAACTTGAATCGATACCAGTTCACTAACCCGAATCCCTGTAGCATACAGTAATTCTAACATTGCCTGATCACGTTTTCCGGCAGGAGAACTTGTATCAGGAGCACTCATAAGCCGTTCGATTTCATAAACAGATAATACCTGTGGTAACCTTTTTTCAATTTTGGGGGTCTCAATTTGCATAGTAGGATCATGATTTAATACATTTTCTGCAATGAGATAACGATAGAAAGACCGTAAACTTGCCAGGCTTCGAGAAATCGTTGCATTGGCTTTCCCAGACTTATGTAAATAAGATAAATACGCCGAAATATGATACTGATTTATATCTGTAAACGATAATTCAAATTCTCTTGTATAAACAAAAAAAGCTTGTAGATCACGTTCATACGATTCAAGAGTATTTGTTGACAATCCCCGTTCATCCGATAAATAATTTACAAAGCGTAAAATCCAATCCTGCATGCATAAAGCCCCTTCATTTCCTTTGACGTCCCCACTTAGTTGTTACAAGTATTCAACAATAATTGCCGAATTCCTGCTATAAACGACGTCGATTGAGAAATGATTTACATTAATTTCCACATGTCCAAAAAGATACAATATGATTTATGTTCCTATCTATAAAATCAAAAGGGCGGATTGGATGAATTGAGTGATGTAAAAATACCGAGATGTATGGCGGGGTCGGTGTGCTGTACATGCCTTCACCGGCGTGTTGAAGACCTGTTCGCTCTAAAGCAAGCAATCCGAAAAATACAATCGAAAGAACGATTACAATCAAAAAGGTGCGCACAAATACTGAACGATTGCTTTCCACAAAAGCCACCATCCCTTGTTGTTACTCCGGATGTTTCATTAATTGTAGAACAGCTTGCATGGAATCAGGCTGAACTTTATCTTCCATATTCAAAACGTTCTTCGTTTGATAATTGCATTTCAAACATCGATGAATAACCTGATACCCTTTTTTTGAATGATATTCGATTGAAACAGGCCTCATGACCCCGCCGCAATTTGCGCCTCTGTCTCCTGGAAAAATATCAAGATGCATAGAGTGTAAGCAAAAAGGGCAATGATTACGACATGATTTTGAGGCAGGCAAAACTTCTTTCCCGCAATTTGAACAGATAAACGATTCATTTCGGTACGTAAACTGCTTGGTTTCATTTTTCACAATCGAACAGATACCCCTTTTACTCTGCAAATACTGCTGAAACAATAGCTGGCCCAAGATAAGCTTGAACTGCAGCACCGAGCATGATAAAGAGCATACACAGAATGAAAACAGACGTATATTTCACAAATCTCCATGGCAATGCGCGTATAGGTAAAGACTGTTCTAGAATTTGAGTCGAGAATTGGATTGCCACACCACCCGCAATCAATAAAGCTCCCATAGTGATGATTTGATGCATAAAAATTATAATTCCAGAAAGAAAGAATCCTTTCCAGCCAAACTGCAAGACTGTAAATCCCACCGAAAAGCCAATGCTGAAGGCCCTTAAAAATAAAGTGACTGCTATAAAGGGTATCCCAATAACAGACACACCAAACAGCCATAGCAAGGCTAGGACTTGCCCGTCCTGTATAACGCGCTGCCACCATAAATCGGCACCTGGTGCTAACTGATGCTCTGTAATGGCAGAAAGCAAATGGGACACAGCATTTGCTAAAATAATTGTATCACCAGCGTTTAGTTCACCTGCTATAACAGCCCCAAACAATAACCCGCATATGACAACAGCCAAAAGAAAACTCCATAAATGTAAATGAGGCTGTAACTTCTGACGGATAGACTGTGAATAGTAAAGAATACGTCCGTTAAGTTGCAGAGCGGCCCTCATAAATTACCTCCAGCATCCTGTCTGTGCATGGTGTCCGAATATAAAAACGGGAGAATGAGTTTCTTTTATTCGGACAACCTTTGCTAGATTTATATGACAGGATCTTTCGGTTTATACGCTCATATCAATCTTTCCATAGATTCCGCCGCCGCCGTCGATAACATGTATTCTGCCGGTTCTTGCGTCATCAATGCGTTTCGCTAGTATTTCCCCGACTACAAGTGCTAACTCATCAACTGTTGCCCTGTGGAGTACAGCCATCTCCGTTCCGAATGCGTCGAGAAGTTTTTGCAATGTTTTCTTTCCGATGCCTGGAATAAATTCAAGCGGGACCTGATAGACATATTGTGGGCGATGCCCCGGATGTATCGCTGTTTCCCTATCCCTTACCTCTAGCAATCTATCAAAAACACCCTTAACGCGTTTTGTGCTGCCGCAAGAACACGCCGATGCACCAATCGGCCATGTTTGTTCACAATTCAAACAAAAACTCCGATGATACTTCCCGAGTGTTGGTAACAGCCCATAATTTGCAACAACTCCTCTGCCATTCGTCCTTGCAAAACAATGCTGTATTTCACGAAATGTCAGGGATGGAATCTCTATCTTGTTATATTCGCGAGCAATTTTCGGAAGCGAGTGAGCATCCGAATCAGAAATAAAAGTAAGATCTTTAATTTCCGAAATACAGTCCGCCATATCCGTGTCTGCACTCAAACCAAGTTCTAGCGCATCAACTAACGACATATCTAACATATCGCCAAGTTTTGAAACACAGTTTCCATATATTCCTTTGTGCGGGGTAAATGCGTGATGAATGATGAATATGCCATCGCGATCCATAACTTCTTTTTGTAAAGTGAATGCGTCCGTTCGCGCCATTTGAGACGAGAGTGATACATTTTTTTGCACAGTTGAAAGCCATTTTGAAAAATCACTTGCGGCTTCGAGGGTAGGCATCCAACAACCAAAATGTGCTGCACCACCATTCGGACCAGCAATTTCAATTTCAGAACCTAGCAATACAAGTAATCCATTTTCATACAGATACCCGCCGCCAGGTTGAAGAATCATTTTGCCTTCATCAATCATTTGTTTGATGTCTTTTTGTACACCTGTGCAAACTCCATCAATAACAGTAACTACATCCAACCCTTTAAGATTTTTTGAATGATCTAGTAAATTCGGCAATGTAAGAGATGGCGCAGCCGCCATTTTGACTGGTTTACCTTGTGACCGACCAATATGAATATGGAAATCTGCAAAATATGTTGTCATTAAATGTCACTCCTTTTTACACCACCAAAGCAAACCAATCAATGTTTTGGCATCTTGAACTTGTCCTTTTTCTAGAAGTTCCTCTATATCAGCTTTTTGATATGTTACGGCATCAACAAACTCATCCTCATCCGGAGAAGCCTGCCCAATCCTAAGTTTTGTTGCATAGTATAAATATATTTTTTCATTCGCAAACCCCGGACTCGTGTAAAAGGAATAGACTAGCTTTATTTCATCCGTTACATACCCAGTCTCTTCTTGTAATTCCCGTATTGCAGCATCATACGGATTCTCACCCGGTTCAAGTTTGCCTGCAGGAATTTCAATTAACGCTTGTTCTACTGGTTTACGAAATTGCTGTACCAAAACGATTTTCCCGGGTTCCGGTTCTGCCAATACGGCTACCGCCCCGGGATGATATACGACCTCTCGCTGTGCTGTACGCCCGTTTGGCAGACATACAGACAA
>JAKADF010000154.1:1245-7430 GCA_021820805.1 Bacillota bacterium | reverse complement strand
ATATAATAAAATGTGGCATCAGGATGTTTTTCCCACAATTCCTCAATCGAATCGTGATAACGAATATCCAGCGAACTCCAATAATCAAGCCCGGCACGCTTTAAGTATTTATCATCCGTTGAAAAACCAAGAGGACGTATTAAATGCAAAACAAAACCGGTAACAGCACATGTTCGTGAAATATTTCCAGTGTTTGATGGAATTTCTGGTTCAAATAAAACGATATGCAAAACTGCCCCACCTCTAAGCCAATATGTCCAGAGGCTAGTGTACCACATTCTAATCCACTTTCGGCTCCTTTACTTTTTTTGCAAACTTATCTGGCAAATGAACATATGCATATTGGGTTCGTTTGCTCCAAGCCCTGCTGTCAAAATACGTGTACGGCCTGTGATAACTGGAGTCTGAGTGAGCATTGACTAGCGGATCGCCATATTCATCGAAATCTGTCACAATTGTTGTGTGATGGAATTTGCCTGCCCCATCCCAGTCGTAAAAAATGAGATCACCCATCTTTAATTCTTTCGCAGTCGAAACACGGCTTGCTCCAACACCTTTCATTAAATACTGGAACAAACTTTGAGATACTGCCCAACTATAGCTCCAAGTTTCACTTGAACGGTCATTTTTGAACTGGCACCACCAACCAGATGCACGATTCGTAGTGTTTGTCATATTTAGCCGTCCTGCATGAAGACACTGAGAAATAAAGTTTGTGCAATCATCATCGATCGTTGGAAAAGTGGGATTGTAGCCATTCCACCACAATTCTGCATAGCGGATAGCTTTTACTCTGTCATACAGACTAATCTGACGGTTCAATTCAATAAGTTCTCCTGCAATATTCCCCTGAACTGCCGACAAATCTACAGGGTATACACTTTCTGTAAATTTCTCGCGTTCGTTTGATTCCTGATCAGCTACGAGCACCCAGTTTCCGCGGTGCGGAGACCATTCTTGACGATGAACAATCACACGGGACTCCACAGAAAATTTGTCTTTATCCTGGTAGACCCAGTAAATGGTTTCATCTACATGAGCACGAATACCTTGACTCTTTATTTCCTCCGCATCACGTACACGCATTGTACTGTGAACCCGCAAGAGACGCTTGCCTTGAAACTTTAGTGCATCGTTTTTGCGTTCAATCAAATGGCGAGTATACTTGTACCACTTTATATCTTTGGAAGGGCAAATTTGCTTTAACATCGGGCTAGTATCTAAATTTACCCATGCACGATTCCGAATTTCAAAATAACCCTTAATTGCATCCAACCATGAACTCATGTTTGCCCCCTGCCTTTCCCGTCAAATCATCATATGAAACTGACACAAGTCTAGGTGAAGAGATTAAGGCATGACTATCCTGTTTAATATGACGCAGAAACACAGGTATGTTATACTGTCAAACGGAACACCGTTTTGCACGATGAGATGCACAGGGGGATGTAAGGTGTCAGAGATTGATCGGGCTTCTTCAACGATAACGACGGTACGTGCCGTTGATCGGGCGCTTGATATTCTATTATGCTTTTCGAAATCTGTCGGAGAGTTAAGTTTAAGCGACATCTCCAAGGAAGTTCATTTGCATAAAAGCACAGTGCACCGCCTGCTTTCATCTTTGCAAAGCAAGGGGTTTGTACGAAAAAACGCACAAACAGACAAATATGTTTTAGGTTGGAGCGTGCTTGAACTGCTTAGTAACGTGAACCAATCAGGCGATTTGTCGACACTTGCATTGCCTGAGATGACTCGTCTGCGCGATTTATCTGGGGAGACTGTTAGTTTATACATTCGACGTCAAACAGAGCGAATGCGGATTCAAGCAATCGAAAGTACAGAGCCAATTCGTAATGTGGTTACCATCGGGCGGACATACCCGCTGTTCATAGGAGCATCTGGAAAAGTCTTATTAGCTTTTTCAGACCCTTCACTCGTAAATACAGTCTTGCACAAAGAAGACATTCCAAGTGACTTCAATCATGAGGAATTCTCCGCACAGTTGGACAAAATACGAAGTGACGGGTATGCCATCAGTATCCAAGAACGTGACAAAGGAGCAGCTGCGATTGCTGCACCCATTTTCGGGCATAATCGAGAATGTGTCGCTGCTTTATCTATTTCAGGGCCTGTATCACGTTTTACAATTGATAAAATGTCTGAATATGTGGAGACATTGCTTTCGTCAGCTGCTTGGATCACGAAACTATTATCGCGCTGATTCACTTGATGCAATGTACATATTTTGACAAACATTCTCACCCAACATAAAAAAACATTGTATCCGAGGTGAGCACATGCCTAACCCAACTATCGTTGTTATGGACGGGGATCAAACTGGACAAGAACTGTTGCTCGAATCCCTGCGCGTATTATCGCCAGAGGTAATCGGCCTTCCAGTCGAGTTTCAACATTTCGATTTAAGTTTGGAAAACCGTCGTGCCACAAAAAACCAAGTTGTACATGATGCAGCATCTGCAATGCTCACGCACAAACTTGGTTTAAAGGCAGCAACCATCACACCAGAAACAAAAGGTGACGTTGGAAGCCCAAACGCAATTTTACGTAAAGAAATTAACGGAACAGTAATCGTACGAACAGGTCGCCGTATTCCTGGAATCGCGCCCCCGGTCAGCGTATTTTCGCCGATCTCGGTTATTCGCATGGCTGTTGACGATGCATATGGCGCAAAGGAATGGCGTGAAGAATCGAACGGCGATGAAATCGCATTTCGAACAGAGAAAATCTCTCGGTCTGTTTGCCGCGGAGTTGCTGAATACACATTCCAACACGCAAAACGGTTGAATGCAAAAGTATTCGGCGGGCCGAAATTTACTGTCAGCCCAGTTTATGAAGGCATGCTCAAAGAAGAACTCGACGCAGCTTCTAAACGTTATCCAGGAGTCGTTTATGAGCCGCAATTGATTGATGCAACATATGCCTTGCTGCTCGTAAAGGCAGGCGAAGCACTTGTCATTCCAGCTCTTAATCGTGATGGGGACTGCCTGTCCGATTTGGTACTCCAAATGTTTGGTACAATTGCTGGTTCTGAATCTCTTCTTCTCTCTCTTGATGAGGAGCACCATCCAAAAGTTGTTATGGCCGAGGCTCCGCACGGAACTGCACCAAGCTTATTTGGTAAAAATGTTGCAAACCCAATGGCAATGATTCTTGCTGGAGCATCACTCTTATCATTTATCGATGATCACCAAGCAGAGCTCGCTTCTCGCGCTATTTACGAAAGCACGCTCGAAGCAGTCATGACTGGTGTTCGCACAACCGATCTTGGCGGCGGCACATCAACAACCGAATTCACAGACGAAATCATTCGCCGTGTAAAGACCAAACTTGAAGTTTGGAGCACCCTTGGCGATAGATAATCGAAAATAGCTTATTTCTGTACTAGGAGTGTTGGTTTAAAGTTTAAATCAACACTCCTTTTTCTGTGCTCCTGCCCAGCCCAGAAATAAAGTCTCTGAATATCCTACAAGTGGTGTATAGGCGAATCGACGAATTGGCCTATTACAAATTCATTGGCAGAGGTGATTTCCAAAATGAAGAAACCTCAAATGCCCGAATGGCTGGAATATTTTATGCAAGAGTTGATGAAACCGCCGCATTTTTTAGACCAAGCGAAGCAAAACACCCAGCCTGAAGACAGCAATAAAGAAAAAGAATCTGACAACAAACGAACTAGTTCTGATTCTGAAACAAAATCCCCAAATGAGACGACTTATAATAAAAGCGATGAGAAAAATACTTCTTCACACAAGGCCCCTCCTGCCAGGGCCCATGTCGCGCAAATGAATAATTCAGAAATTCGCACCGAGTCCGCAAAGGCAGATATATTGTCACTAACCAGCCAACAAACTGTGAGTACAACGTCGCTGAAAAACTATATTGCGAGCCAATATGGATTTACAATTGAACAGTTTCAACCATACGAAAATATTACTCGTCTTCATACATCAAAAGGAACTTATGCTCTAAAACAAACACATCTTTTGTCGCAAAATGTTGATTTCATCAACCAAGCTTTGTCATACGCAAAGAAAAACGGTTTCACAAAATACGCACGTTTTGCGGTTACAAAAGCGAAAAAACCTTTCATTCGAAAGGGTGGCAAGACTTATTATTTAACTTCCTGGATAGACGGACCTGCGGTGAACTTTGCATCGATAGATCATATCGGGCAAACTGCCTTTACGCTTGCTGAATTTCACGAATCCACGAGAGGATTTGAAGCAAAAGAATCGTTTCAACCACAACTGGTTTTTAATTTGGCACAAATTACAGAACAACGCAATCGAGATCTCAGACAAATGATTCACTTAGCTGAGGCAAAAGAAAACCCAGACGAGTATGATTCAATGCTTATCGAGTTAAAACCAGATTTACAGGATGACGCTGCAAAAAGTCTAAGCCTTTTACAGTCAGCAGAATGCCAAGAATTCCTTTTGACTGATGAAGAAAGGCCCGGTATTTGCCACTTAGACGTCATCCCTTCTAACTTTATATACCGTACGAACCACCAGGTTCATATGCTGGATTTAGATTTAGCAACATTCGCGCCCCGGGCACTCGATGTCGCCCATTTATTAAGACGGAGCATGCAACAACTGAACTGGATTCCCGATGCTGCCTACGCCTGCTTTTTGAATTACAACGCAGTTCATACAATGCCTAAAGCTGAGTATAAGATTGTAAATGCACTTTTGCGTTTTCCATACTTAGCATGGCGCGTGTCCCATACACGTTATCGGTTCTTCAAGGATAAGTCACAAATTGAAGATTTAAAGTCCTTCAAAGAACAGGAATCGAGACGACAATCATTTCTTGAAGAATTCACTAAGCAAATAGACAGTCTTAGCCAAGACGAAAACACTTGAACACTAGAACACCTAACTTTTGAATACTTTTGACGGCTTATGCAGTTGGGGCTTATGCAGTACTAGAAGTGGCAAAGCCACTGGGGGCACATCCACCTGGTTCACAATCTCCAGGTGCACGGCCGCTTGATATGCGCTGTTCCAACTCTAAGAGCATAGATTTCATTCCGATTTGCGAACCTGCATATCCAACGAGTCCACCGTGGGCTCCGATGACCCGATGGCAAGGAACAATGATGGCAATTGGATTTGCACGGTTCGCCTGACCAACTGCACGGACTGCCTTTGGACTGCCAATTTGGATTGCTATATCTTTGTATGTTCTGGTTTCTCCATATGGAATCTCTAAGAGAGCTTGCCACACAGCTTTTTGAAAGTTCGTTCCTTCGTATAAAAGGGGTACAGTAAAGCGGATCCTTTTCCCGAGGAAGTACTCGGAAAGTTGCATTGCCGCTTCTCGTGCATACTCTTTTGCTTGCTCGAGTTTACTCTTATCATGCCGAGTAAGCTCTATTGAGGAGGCACTTTCGTTATCTACAATGACGTCATTCGACAAAAGTTCTTTTGATAGTAAAGGGAGATTGGTTTCAATACCAAAGTCAACACTAATAACTCCAAGTTCACTGGCGTGAATCGTGATCGGCCCAATTTGTGTATCAATCGATTCGCTTGCTACAGCACGGAATGGTTTGTTCTTTACCAATTTGCGCACGATTCTGTGCAAATCTTCCATGTCCATCTCGTTCATTGTATAACCCCCAATGCAAAATCCATCTCTTCTTGCACTTCAGGATCTTCTTCAACAAGTCGAGCTGCCTTTATTGCTTCTATACCTTCCGGCACGTCAATTCTCATCAATGCCCACGCAGCACTTGCTCGTAATTCAGGGCGTGGGCTTTGTAAAAATGGGATAATTTCAGGAACTGCTTCAATACAATTAGAATTGCCAAGTGCAATGAGTGCATTTCGTTGCCATGTGCGTAATCCACGCCACGCAGCGGCCGTGTGCCCAAAACGTCGCTGAAATGCCCTTTGACTCAAGTGCAGGACTTCAATCAAATCAGGAAACTCTAATTCGCCTTGTGGAAGATACTCTTTATGTTCAGAGCGGTCTACGCCCTTATTTTCAGGACACGCCCATTGGCAGGTATCGCATCCCCAAACACGTCTGCCCATCGGGACGCGATACTGACGAGGTATCATCCCCTTCATTTGGGTGATATACGACAAACACCTGGTTGCATCAATAACACCAGGCGCAAGCAATGCACCTGTCGGGCAAGCATCAATACAAGC
>JAKADF010000154.1:0-1235 GCA_021820805.1 Bacillota bacterium | reverse complement strand
CGCATTTTGACTCCTGCTCCTTTGATTCACCGATTATTTCAATATCAACCAGCAGCGTTCCAAGAAACACAAAGGAACCGTGCTGAGGAGTATAGAATAAGCAGTTCTTCCCGACCCAACCAATCCCTGCTCGTTCCGCTACCCGCCTGTCAACCATTGGTGAGGTATCCAAAGCCATCTTTGCACCGATAGGATAGCCAAGTTCCTCTTCGATAAGGCGCTTTAAATCCTCAAGCCGCGTGTGCATGACACGGTGATAATCTTCTCCAAAAGAATAGACAGTGACATGCCCATGCCTTTTTCCATGTGGATGAGACTTTGCCGTTTTATAGCCTTCATTTGTAAGATAAGCCATTGCAACAGATATCATTGCTTTCGCTTCTGGAAACCACCGTTTCGGATCAATTCGAGCTTCAATATCTGACCACTCAAACCCAGTTAAACCGCGTTCCTCGTACGCCTTCAAACGCGGGATTAATTCTGGGAAAGGAGACGCATCAGTCGCGCCAATCGCGTCGAATCCACACGCCTCTCCTAACTCCTTCAATCTTTCTAATGTCAACGTACTCATTTCGCTTAAAACCCTCGTTTCTAACTATATTTCATTTAGGAACAGCGTTTCTCGCTAATTCATCACATCGTTCATTCAAGGACACACCTGCATGGCCTTTTACCTTAGCAAAAGTTACAGTGTGACGTTCAACTTGCTGCAAGAGGTTTTCCCAAAGATCTCGATTTTGAACAGGCTGACCCTTGGAGTTTTTCCACCCATTTTTTCGCCAGCCTACATACCACTTTTGCTTAAAACAATTGATTACATATGCAGAATCACTATATACTGTCACGTCACAGGCTTCCTTCAAACATTGAAGCGCCTCAGAGACGGCCATAATTTCCATTCTCTGGTTTGTTGTGTGTTTTTCACCACCAGATATCTCTTTCACATTTGACCCGTATTGTAAAACAGCCGCCCAGCCACCCGGACCCGGGTTGCCGGAACATGCACCATCTGTATAAACAACGATTTGCTTTTTCTGCTTGTGAGGCTCAACTGCCACCTGCATCCCCTCCGCTGCAACCATTATACATGGCTTGCACACACTATGCGTTTTCTATTCGTATAATCCATTTACAAACCATATTTTATTTTGGACAGCTCTAGATGCGGGCGATTGCTGCCAAAACAGGCCCTATCCTCCCACAATCGCGCCCCCCAGTGCTCGATTGCTACCGAA
>JAKADF010000153.1 GCA_021820805.1 Bacillota bacterium | reverse complement strand
TTTTCCAAAATGGGCGGCCATTTTTAATCCCTTCGAAAATAATATTAATTAAATTGATCATAAAGATAGGCTCCAAATTTATATAAGTCAATTAAAAAACATTTAATCATGAAAGAAGTTATACTAATTCTATTTACAATTTTAGAAAGTTAAGATCAACATGATAATTACTGAATATTGTATGCTAAGATATACTTGCCAAAAGGTTGATAGTTTACTCGCTTGTTAAGTTTACAACCGAATTGGAGGTTTTAAATTTGAAGAGATTAGAAGGCAAAGTTGCAATTGTAACTGGGGGAGCACGCGGGATTGGTGCCGCAACGGCAAAAAAACTCGCCGCTGATGGGGCAAAAGTAGGAGTGTTCGATTTAAAAGCTGAATTTTGCCAAGAAACAGTCGAATCAATCCGTGTAAACGGTGGAGAAGCGATTGCTATTACTTGTAATGTTTCGGATGCTGAACAGGTTGAAAAGGCGTTTGCTGAAGTTGTTAATCATTATGGCAAGCTGGATATTCTAGTCAATAATGCCGGACTCATCCGTGACAACTTACTTTTTAAGATGTCAGAAGAGGATTGGGATACAGTTTTGGATGTACACTTAAAAGGGAGCTTTTTATGCAGCCGTGCAGCTCAGCGCTACATGGTAAAACAAAAATACGGAAAGATTGTAAATACTAGTTCTACTTCTGCTCTTGGGAATCGCGGGCAAGCTAATTACTCTGCTGCAAAAGCTGGACTTCAAGGTTTTACAAAGACACTTGCAATTGAACTAGGGCCATTCAATATTAATGTGAATGCAGTTGCGCCAGGCTTTATCGCAACAGACATGACACGGCAGACTGCGGAACGAGTGGGTCTCGAATTTCAGGAGTTTTTGGATAAAGCGGCAGAACAAATTCCACTTCGTAGAATTGGTATGCCTGAAGATGTTG
Source organism: Bacillota bacterium (assembly GCA_021820805.1). Next base: position 6,542 of record JAKADF010000153.1, on the reverse strand, counting down.
CAAACGTTGTGGCATTTCTCGTCAGTGAAGACGCTGGCTATGTTTCTGGTCAAATTATTTACGTTGACGGCGGGACAAAGTAATATCAATTTCATGAACTTCCCCCCTAATCTAAAGGACAGCATGAATCAGAGCCTCATAGAAGGAGATCTGATTCTTTGCTGTCCTTATAGAACCGTAATTGTTTTGTTTGTTTGCACACGCTTATAAGTGCATCTTGGTCAAATCCGCACCCGTAGGCAGGTCTGGTGCATCAAATGGTCTATCCGGGCGGACGAGTAACCACAATCCTGCCCCAATGAGGGCAGCAAGCGCCATTACAAGTAGTGATTCTCCCCAGTTGTTCCCTATAAAGCGTTCCCAGTCCCTCCAACTTGCAGCATCTTGGGTTACTTTGGCGTCATATCCAGTCTCAATATAAGCGACCTCTTCCGTTCAGATTGTAGGATGCTGCCACAACGGATTTAAAAGAAGTCACCGGCCTTTCTGAAACGGAAGTCGGAGGAGCAATCAAAAAGCACCTTAACTGAAATTAAGACAGTTGCTGACACTCCATCAGGAGTTTTTGGCCGACTTTTTTTATTCTACAGGTTTATGGCGTCCTTCACTTTAGTAGAAACTTTCACCATGTTATAGATTGCTATTCATTTCGATAGTATTTCAATCGTTTTGGGATAAAATGACCTGATAACAAGCGATAGGAGACATGATATTAATGAAATCAACTGGAATGAGTAGAGAGCTAGACGGACTTGGCCGTATCGTAATCCCCAAGGAATTACGCGACATACTTGATTTCGGCAACGGAGATCCAGTTATGTTCTTTGCTGGCAATAACCAAATTGGAATAAAAAAGTATATGCCAGGGTGTGTTTTTTGCGGTGAAGTAGATAATGTTATTGCATTCCACGGCTACAAAATTTGTGGGAATTGCCATTCACAACTATCTAGTCAGACATATGAACATAAAAACACAATAGAAATGTAATATCCATGGGTTCTTTGTTCACACAAAAGAGTTAAGCGAAAAGCTTAGCCTTTCGTGTTTGTATACACGAAACCGAACAGGCAAATGACTAGTTACGTCGAATGTAAAACCGAAAAATTATATTATAGGAAGGAAAACCATGCTTAGCCATTTGTCACAAGAAATATGGTTTACAGCAATCGTAAACGGTACATTTGCCATCGCGATGCACATCATATCTGAAGAAAGTCCTATATATCCCGTCGGAATTTCCGCCCATCAGTGCAATTCCACTTGAGTCAATAGGATAGACGATGGGATTATCGCTAACAGAGTTCATTTCATCTTGAATGTTTTCTCTTGCCTCTTTTAAAATTTTTACAGTTCCGTGTACCTGGGGAATACATCGTAGACTGAGGTCTTGAATCAAATGCCATGATGGTGCCCTTTAGTCCCTCGATTGTAATAGAACTTGCTATATCCGCGGTTTTAATAGCCTGAGTAGCATCGTACACTGACAGAGCAGATATTGCAGTAGCGGAAGTCGTCCCGGTAACAAGCGCTAGTCCTTCTTTGTAACTTAGTTGAAGAGGGTTTCCGCGTCATCGGCGGAAATTACTTTTCATATTACTTCCGAACCCTGTTGTTACACCTTAAATTAAGACGGTTTTCAGCAATAAAGTGTTCGGTCAACTCCCTGGGGTGAGTAACTCGGTCGCAATAAACTTGAGACAATACCACTTTGGCATCGTAGCGGGCAACTTCAACCAGATCTAAAACCGTAATGTCTTTTAGGCCAAGCGTGACATTTTTTGTTTTAACTATGGAAGAAAGCGTGTTCATTCTTGATTTTTAATAGGATTGAAAAGCATGTGATTACACTTAAAAATGGAATGCAGATGATTCATGCAATATCTGTTGCTTGATGCAAGGAATTTTATGTTAATTATAAACGATTTCGATAGATATAAGGGGTTGTTTTAATTGTCTCAAGTAGCGCAAGGCAGCAAACCAAAAATATGTCTCGGTTGGGAGCAGGAAGGGATATATCAGCTTTTGTTAAACTCGCTTGCGTCGGATGTGGCGGAGGATCCATATGAGTTTATCGTTTACGGCAATGGTAGAGCAGTGCGAGACAAGGAAGCACTCAATGAATTTAAGAGAATTCTCCCAAATTTAAAAAGTAATGAAACTTTGGTTGTGCAATCCGGCAAACCTGTTGGTGTTTTCACAACAAGTGAATATGCACCGAGGGTCATCATGTCAAATGCTATGATTGTGCCAAAATGGGCGAACTGGACAACGTTTCACGAACTAAATGAAAAGAATCTTACTTTGTACGGCCAGTCTACAGCTTCCTCCTGGGCCTATATCGGTGCACAAGGAATTTTGCAAGGCACATTTGAAACTTTGTGGCATATTGCAAAGACGCATTTTGACGGATCGTTAAAAGGAAGGCTTATACTCACAAGCGGCCTTGGCGGTATGGGGTGTGCGCAGCCCATTGCAGTTGAGATGAATGAAGGAGTCGCCATTATTGTCGAAGCAGACAGACAAAAAGTCATGAAACGGATTGAGACAAACCATATTCAGATGGCAACAGACAGCATAGACGAGGCAGTGCGCCTTGCTAAAGAAGCAATGAAGGCGGGTTATCCGCTCTCGATTGGGATCGTTGGCAATGCCGCAGAGGTCTATGAATCATTTGCCCAAAAAGGCATCGTGCCAGATGTTGTAACAGACCAGACGTCTGCTCACGACCTTTTGGAAGGATATATTCCATGTGGAATGACCCTCGGCGAAGCTCTACAGCTACGGGTCGAACATCCCAAAAAATATATACAAGAAGCTCGCAAAACGCTGGTTCGGCATGTACAAGCCATGATGGAATTCAAGAAGCAAGGTGCCGTCGTGTTTGAATACGGGAACCATATACGCGGCCAAGCTGCTGAATCCGGTTTTGAACAGGCACTCGAGATACCATCGTTTATTCAATTATTTGTACGGGACTTATTCTGTGCTGGAACAGGCCCGATCCGTTGGATTGCACTCTCAGGCGACCCGGAAGATATTTTCCGAATCGATAATTTTTTGCTCAAGGAATTTGAAAATGATGAAAAGCTAACTTCCTGGATCCGTTTTGTTCAAGAGCGTGTCCACTTTCAAGGGCTTCCTGCTCGATCTGCATGGTTGACTTATGAACAGAGGGAGCGATTTGTGGACAAGCTGATTGAACTTGTGGGAGCAGGCGAGTTAAAAGCACCCATGGCGGTTACAAGAGACCACTTCAGCGGCGCAACTATGGCATCCCCGCACAGGGAAACGGAGGGCATGCAAGACGGATCTGACGCAATTGCCGATTGGCCGATTTTAAATGCTTTACTTATGGCGTCATCTGGTGCAACTCTCGTTTCTGTACAGCAGGGCGGCGGGGTTGGTGTCGGTTATTCAATTCACACAGGAATGACTGTAATTGTGGACGGCAAGTCTGACAAAAAAGTGAGGCAAGCCCTGTTGGGCGAGGCCCAGTTTGGCGTATTACGTTATGCAGACGCAGGTTATCCAGTAGCGAAACAAATGATGTCCACATTTGGGGTCGGCGTCTGGGGTGATGCATATGACTGAACAATTAAGTGCATTCTTTATGCCTTTTACAGAACGTGAATTTGCCAAAAGCAGATTTGTTCATGCCATGATTATTGGTCAATTGCTGAGCCCAATCGATTTATGGAAGTTGCAGCAGAGTCTTGGTATCGATGCACTGCCAAATCTTGCAATTGCGATATTAATCGATACACATTCGTGTGGGGGAAGACTTCAGAGCGATAAACAAAAATTTACCTATCGAAAGTTATTGACGAACGCACTCCGTGCTGAATGGCCTCGTATGCTTGCAGAATGGCATGAGGATTTGGAATGTATCATTTTGCTTTCGGAAGACATGGCTGCTGAAAGTGTAACCTCACCGTCTAAGGGAGATATCTTGTGCGAAGTTGAGCAGGGGCTTTCTTTAGTTAAGCTGCCGTTTGGCGCTACTTTGCATGCTGGACTTTCCCATGTGGTGGATGGCCCTACATACCTTCCAACAGGTATCCGGGCAGCAAGGAATGCTGCAAAACATGCAAAGCAATTGCAAAAGCTCGTTTGTCTTGAATCGGATGCGGAACTTTATAGTGAGGAAGACGAATATCGGAATTTCAGTGAATATGAGGACTTTGAACGGAAACATGCGGACGAGGCGTCGCGAATGGACCAGTCGGGTGGTACGAAACCGCAAATGATTCAGGAAGCGATTCGATATATTATGAGCCACTTGAATGAAGACTTGGAACTAGAGAAAATTTCTGCTCATTGTCTGGTCAGCCACTACTATCTAAGTCATCTGTTTCGGAAGGAAATGGGATTAACGGTGACTGCGTTTATTAAAAAATCTAGGATTGACAAGGCAAAGGAATTGTTAAAACTGCCCGATTTCTCCGTTGCAGATGTTGCTTACAGCGTAGGTTTTCAAGATCCGAACTATTTTAGCAAATCCTTTCGTTCCCATGTTGGAATTACGCCGACAGAGTTTCGAAGCAAAATCCTATAGAAAGAGAGCAACAGGTTCCATGTACATGAAAGTAATTTCCCGCTACGGTTGTTGTGAGAACTGATTAGGGGGAATCAACTATGAAACGAACGGCAATCCGTGCTCCACGTGGAACCGGGCTCCAAACGAAGGGCTGGGAACAAGAAGCTGCTCTACGTATGTTAATGAATAATTTGGATGCAGAAGTTGCTGAAAATCCAGAAGAATTGATTGTCTATGGCGGATACGGAAAAGCAGCCCGCAACTGGGATGCATTTGAAGCGATTGTAAAAAGCCTGAAGGAACTTGGCAATGATGAAACCTTATTGATTCAATCTGGAAAACCTGTCGGTAAATTCCGCACTCATGAAGATGCGCCGCGTGTACTCTTGTCGAACTCCATGCTTGTACCTGCATGGGCAAATTGGGATCACTTCCGTGAACTCGACAAAAAGGGACTCATGATGTACGGGCAAATGACAGCTGGATCCTGGATTTACATCGGCACACAAGGTATTTTGCAAGGCACCTACGAGACATTGGCAGAAGCGGCTCGTCAAAAAGGTCTTTCAAGCTTGAAAGGAAAATTGACTGTCACAGCTGGACTTGGTGGTATGGGTGGCGCACAACCGCTTGCAATTACCATGAATGGCGGCGTAGCGATTGTTGTGGAAGTTGACAAAGAACGAATTGAGCGTCGCATTGATACAAAATACTGTGACATAATGGCTTTCGATTTAGACGATGCCCTTCAAAAAGCAAGGGCTGCAATGGACAAAGGCGAGGCATTGTCCATTGGACTTCTTGGCAATGCTGCGGAGATTTTACCAGAACTCGTTCGCCGTAAAGTAGTGCCTGATTTTGTGACAGACCAAACTTCTGCACACGATCCACTTAACGGCTACATCCCTGCAGACATGACGCTCGCGGAAGCAGCACAGCTTCGGAAAGCGGATCCTGAAGAGTACATCAAGCGTTCTAAAGCAAATATGGCCAAGCATGTTCAGGCAATGCTTGATTTACAAAAGATGGGCAGCACGGTATTTGACTATGGGAACAACATCCGCCAGGTCGCATTTGACGAGGGCGTTAAAGATGCATTTAACTTCCCAGGTTTCGTGCCAGCCTATATTCGCGAATTATTCTGTGAGGGAAAAGGTCCGTTTCGCTGGGCAGCACTCTCCGGCGACCCAGAAGATATTTATAAGACGGATGAACTTGTCCTCAAACTATTCCCAGAAGATGCACATCTGCGTAGGTGGATTAAAATGGCGCATGAGAAAGTTGCCTTCCAAGGTTTGCCTGCACGGATTTGTTGGCTCGGATACGGTGAAAGGGCGAAGTTCGGCCTCGCAATTAATGAACTCGTTCGCAAAGGTGAGATATCTGCTCCAATCGTAATTGGCCGAGACCATCTCGACTGTGGCTCTGTTGCTAGTCCGAACCGCGAAACCGAATCGATGAAAGACGGCAGCGATGCAGTCGCGGACTGGCCGATTTTGAATGCACTCGTGAATACCGCAGCAGGCGGCAGTTGGATTTCCGTCCACCACGGCGGCGGTGTTGGCATTGGCTACTCCATCCATGCTGGAATGGTGGTTGTCGCGGACGGATCGGATAGAGCCGAACGCAAACTGAGGCGTGTCCTTACAAGTGACCCAGGCATGGGCATCATCCGTCATGTCGATGCTGGCTATGAAAAAGCAGCAGAAGTGGCAAAGAAGGAGCAAGTCTACATCCCAATGTGGAATAAATGATGGAATGACGATACGGTTGCTCGGAAAGCCATGGATGACTAATCTGTAACTTGAAGCATAACCGAATGCGAAGTGAGGTGGTAAAACTGGCAATACAAGCGGATCTTCTAATAAAGAATGCAAAGATTGCTACCGTTTCGGGAGGAAAAGGCCCAAAGCGTGGAGCAGAAATGAGAGATATCGGGTATATCGAGAATGGTTCCATTGCTATTTCGGATGGTCGCATCGTCTATGTCGGTGATGCGGCAAC
>JAKADF010000152.1 GCA_021820805.1 Bacillota bacterium | reverse complement strand
GGAGTCATTTTTATGGCATATAACATCGAAAAAATTATGATTATTGGTGCAGGTCAGATGGGAAATGGGATTGCTCAAGTTGCAGCTCTTTCCGGCCTGACAGTTATTTTGAATGATATTCGTATAGAGTTTGCTGAGAAAGGCTTAAAAAATATCGAGAACAGCCTTTCAAAATTCGTTCAAAAAGGAAAGCTGTCCGAGCAAGAGAAAGATGAAACGCTTAGCCGTATTACGTTATCTACCAATTTGGAAGATGCATCGGATGCGGATATGGCGATTGAAGCAGCAACTGAAAATATGGAGATAAAACTGAATATCTTCCGCAGACTAGATGATATTTTGCCATCGCATGCAATCCTGGCCAGCAATACATCATCGCTTCCGATCACGGAAATTGCAGCAGTTACAAAGCGTCCAGAACAAGTCATTGGCATGCATTTTATGAATCCAGTGCCAATTATGAAGCTGGTTGAGATTATTCGCGGACTTGCGACAAGTGATGAAGTTTATCAGACGGTGCATGGACTTGCAGAGTCAATGGGCAAAACTGCAGTTGAAGTCAATGATTTTCCAGGTTTTGTGTCAAATCGTATCTTGCTGCCGATGATTAATGAGGCGATTTACTGTGTATATGAAGGGGTTGCCTCACCAGAAGCGATTGACGAGGTTATGAAATTAGGTATGAACCATCCAATGGGTCCCCTTACTCTTGCGGATTTTATTGGCCTTGATACGTGTCTGGCAATTATGGAGGTCCTTTATGAAGGATTTGGCGATTCGAAATATCGTCCTTGCCCGCTGCTTCGTAAATATGTCAAGGCGGGTTGGCTTGGGAAAAAGACTGGGCGAGGATTTTACACCTACAACAATTAATTGCCAGGAGGCGAAGGAGGATTCGCTGTGTCTGATATATCGTTGATTCGCGTTGAAGTAAAAGATTCAATTGCTATTCTGACATTAAATCGTCCGAAACAATTAAATGCTTTGAATCAACGCGTTCTTGAGGAACTAGACGGTCATTTGACCGATTTGGAGCAAAACCATGATGTTCGCGTCATCGTCCTGCGAGGCGAAGGCAGAGCGTTTGCTGCAGGTGCAGATATTGCACAGATGAAAGATTTCTCGGCAGTGGAAGCAGAACAGTTTTCAAAGATAGGCGGGCGTGCTTTTGCACATCTTGAACGGCTCTCTGTTCCGACGATTGCGCTTATCCAGGGTTTTTCACTTGGCGGAGGGCTTGAACTAGCACTCGCGTGCGACATTCGGATTGCTGCTGAAGGAACTAAATTCGGTCAGCCGGAGGTTACGCTCGCAGTCATCCCTGGATTTGGCGGAAGTCAGCGTCTTCCGAGAATTATCGGCCGAGGAAGAGCACTTGAACTGCTCATGACAGGAGAGTTAATCAATGAGCAGAAGGCGCTTGAGATTGGGTTAGTCACTCATGTGGTTCCAGTTGATGAACTTTTACCAATCGGAATGGAAATGGCACTGAAACTTAGCCGTTTGGCACCAAAGGCATTATCTTGGGTCAAGCAGGCAGTATATGAAGGGACAGAACTAGACCTGTCCAAAGGGCTTGCTTTTGAATCTTCTTTATTCGGTCTGTGATTTTCTACACAGGACCAAAAAGAAGGAATGTCGGCATTCCTAGAAAAGCGTAAGCCAAACTTTCGGGGCGAGTAAACCATAATTCGTTTTGTACACTCCATAAAATTACTCTTCGGTAAGAAGGGACGATGGACAACTTGGATTTTGAATTTACGGCGGAGCAAATAGAATTACAAAACGTGATTCGCAGTTTCGCAAGGGAAGTCGTTGCAAAACGTGCTCAAGAAATCGATGCAACGGATGAGTTTCCGCGCGATATTGTGAAAGAAATGGCGAAACTCGGTGTAATGGGCCTCCCGATTCCCGAGCAGTGGGGCGGTGTCGGTGCTGATTTTATCTCATATATCAACGCAATTGAGGAAATTGCGTATGCATCAGCCACTGTTGGCGTAATTTTAGCAGTTCATACGTCTGTTGGGACATTTCCAATCCTCTATTTCGGTACTGAAGCGCAAAAACAGAAATACTTGCCGAAACTGGCTTCAGGAGAGTGGCTCGCTGCTTTTGCACTGACAGAACCGAACTCCGGTTCGGATGCAAGTTCTATCCGTACGCGTGCAGTGAAAGATGGAGATTTTTATGTTTTAAATGGCAATAAAGTTTTTATCACAAATGCGGGTGAAGCTGACGTTTATTGCGTTTTTGCAGTGACAAACCCAAACCAACGCAGCCACGGCATATCCGCATTCTTAGTAGAAAAGGACACGCCAGGCTTTAGAATTGGGAAAAAAGAGAAAAAGATGGGCTTGCATGGCTCATCCACATGCGAACTTCTGTTTGAGGATGCACGCGTTCCTGCCGAAAACTTACTTGGCATGGAAGGCGGCGGTTTTACCATAGCCATGCGATTATTAGACGGAGGCCGCATTGGAATTGCAGCTCAGGCTCTCGGTATAGCTAAAGCGGCGTTTGATGCTGCGAATGATTATGTTCATATGCGTAAGCAGTTTGGGCAGGAGATATTCAATTTCCAAGGTATTCAATTTATGTTGGCAGATATGGCGACAAAAATCGAGGCCGCAAATTGGCTCGTATACAATGCGGCACTGCGTAAACAAAAGGGTCTTGAATGCGGCAAACAAGCATCGATGGCAAAGGTATTTGCTTCTGATACAGCCATGCAAGTCACAACAGATGCCGTGCAGCTGCTTGGCGGTTATGGATATATGCATGAGTACAATGTTGAGCGCTATATGAGAGACGCAAAAATTACGCAGATTTATGAAGGCAGTAACCAAATTCAGCGGATCGTCATCGCAAGGAACTTACAAAAGTAGTTTCTGCTGACAGGGGAGGAACATAGAGAATGAATTTTACACTAGATCAGGAACACGAACAATTGCGGAACCTCGTTCGTACATTTGCGGAACGTGAAGTTGCGCTAGGTGCCGCAGAACGGGATGAGAAAGAGGAATTTGACCCAAAAATTTTCGATAAAATGGCTGAACTTGGACTAACAGGTATTCCCTGGCCGGAGGAATACGGCGGAGCAGGGATGGACTTTTTGGCTTATGTCATTGCTGTTGAGGAGTTATCCCGCGTTTGCGCCTCCACAGGCGTAGTTTTATCCGCACATACAAGCCTTGCAGGATGGCCAATCTATAAGTTTGGCAATGAGGAACAAAAGCAAAAATATCTGAAACCGATGGCTGAAGGAACATGGATGGGCGCTTATGCACTCACCGAACCAGGTTCCGGTTCTGATGCAGGCGGTATGCGGACAACAGCAGTGCGTGACGGTGACAGCTATGTCCTAAATGGCACTAAGATTTTCATTACTAACGGCGGTCCGGCGCATGTTTATGTTGTATTTGCGTTGACCGATTCTGAAAAACGGACACGCGGCGGGATTACAGCGTTTATTGTCGAAAAAGGTACTCCGGGATTTTCAATTGGTAAGCATGAGAAGAAGATGGGGATCCGTTCGTCGACAACAGCTGAATTAATATTCGACAATTGCCGAATTCCGGCGGAGAATATGCTTGGTGAAGAAGGGCAAGGATTCAAGATTGCGATGATGACGCTCGACGGTGGCCGCAACGGGATTGCTGCACAAGCTTTAGGCATTGCGCAAGGTGCATATGAACAAGCGAAAGAATATGCAAAAGGACGCGTACAGTTTGGCAAACCGATTGCAGATTTACAGTCAATTCAGTTTAAACTTGCAGATATGGCGACTAAAATCGAAGCGGCAAGACTTCTCACTTACCAAGCAGCATGGTTAGAAAGTAAGGGGTTGCCGTATGGACAGGCGTCTGCAATGAGTAAGGTTTTTGCATCAGACACCGCGATGTGGGTTGCAACGGAAGCTGTCCAGATTCACGGCGGATATGGATTTATTCGTGATTTCCCCGTAGAACGGATGATGCGGGATGCAAAAATTACGCAGATTTACGAGGGTACGAACGAGATCCAAAGAATGGTTATTGCTCGTTCCGTCTTGAAGAAATGACCATCTTGGTCTAATATACGAAAGGTTGTGGCCTCTATTGCACGCACTTTCGAAGCGGATTATTAAAGGAGACAGACGAGCGGTTGCCCGTGCGCTGACGATTATTGAAAACGATGAACCCGATAAGGAAGCACTGCTTAAAGATTTGTATCCATATGCAGGGGCTGCACATATCGTTGGTTTCACCGGATCGCCTGGGGCAGGAAAAAGCACGCTCGTCGATCAAGTCATAAAACTCCTGCGCCAAAAAGGAAAAACAATTGGGGTGCTTGCAGTAGACCCATCTAGCCCGTTTACAGGCGGTGCCCTGCTTGGAGACAGAGTAAGGATGTCTCAGCATAGCGGTGACACAGGCGTCTATATTCGCAGTGTCGGCAGCAGGGGCAATTTAGGTGGATTATCAAAGGCGACCAGAGAAATGCTGTATGCACTCGAAGCATTTGGCTGTGATGTGATTTTGCTTGAAACTGTTGGAGTTGGTCAGTCTGAACTTGACGTTTTAACGGTAGCCGATACGAATTTGCTTGTGCTTACACCAGGCTCAGGAGATCAAGTTCAAACAGCAAAAGCCGGTATCATGGAAATTGCAGATATTTTTGTTGTCAATAAAAATGAAATCCCCGGCAGTGATACGCTTGTTCGTCAATTGCAACTAATGATTCGAGATAAAACAGCATACAGAGAAGATTGGAAGCCAAAGATAATACGAACGAGTGCAGAAGCAGGTGTGGGCATTGACGGTTTGTGGGCTGCAGCTGATGAACATCTTGTACATTTGAAGGCTTCTGGCTATCGAAGAGCTCGTTTGCAAGAGCGCCACTTAGCAGATACGATTCGTATTGTCGAAGATAAGTTTCATCGATACGTCACGAACATGGCTCACACAGATGAGTACGTAAGGACTGTTTTAGAACAAAGTTCTGTATTCGATCCTTACCAAAGTGCAACTCATCTTCTCAAAAAAATGCCATGGATTCTTGTGTGAATGCCTGACTAGATTGTGCTATAATCGTTATATTTGTTAAGTAGGTCAGGAATAAGAGAAGAATTCGGTGCTTATACTGGAGAAATCTCGCGTGCTTGTTTTGAGGAGGAGTCATGCATGACGATTGCGCTGTCCAAATCGAAAGACGAAGTAGGGCAGATGCCGCTTGTGGAACTAGCTTTTGAGATTTTCAAGGCGAAAAAAGAGCCAATTTATTTTCGAGAATTGATGAAGCAAATTCAGGAACTCCGTGAGATGACAGATGACCAAGTAAATGAAGTCATCGCGCGGCTTTACACAGAAATCAATGTTGACGGACGATTCATTTGCATTGGCCAAAACGTTTGGGGCCTTAGCCGGTGGTATCCAGTTGATAAAACGCCAGATCGTTCAATGTCCAGCAAAAAATTTGTTCGTCGTTCTTCTGGTGACGCATTTAGCGATGACGACGAAGATGATGAAGAGTTTGATGATATCAGTGTCGAGGAAGATATCGACGAATCTGATTCGCTTTTCGATGCTGAGGAAGAGGCAGAAGTGGAAGATGATGCGGAAGACGTTGATGCAGCAGATGAAGAGGCCGAGGAAGAAGAGTTATCTGAAGAAGAGGATTTAGATGCAGAGTTTGAAGAAGAACCTTTGGCCGAGGAAGACGACGAAGATGAGGAAGAGGAAGACAACTAACTCAAAAGTCGTATATTGCATCATGTTCATGCACGTGGATATTAGTATGTGCGTTCTGGCTCTAGACCAGAACGCTGTTTTTGTGTGTTAACGGGTATGGAAAGATTTGAGGAGGCAAGTTAATGAGTACCAAATACATCTTTGTTACTGGAGGCGTAGTCTCTGGCTTGGGCAAAGGTATAACCGCTGCATCGCTTGGGCGTTTGCTGAAAAATCGCGGTTTGAATGTAACAATTCAAAAATTTGACCCCTATATTAATATTGATCCGGGTACCATGAGCCCTTATCAACACGGTGAGGTTTTTGTAACCGAAGACGGTGCTGAAACAGACTTGGACCTCGGACATTATGAGCGTTTTATAGATATCAATTTAACTCAGGCGAACAATGTTACAAGCGGCAAAATCTATTGGTCCGTTATTTCAAAAGAACGCAGAGGCGACTATTTAGGCGGGACAGTTCAGGTTATCCCCCACGTTACGAACGAAATTAAAGAGCGTATTATGCAGGCCGCAAAACCAGACACCGATATTGTTATTACTGAAATCGGCGGCACTGTAGGGGATATTGAAAGTTTGCCATTCCTCGAAGCTATCCGTGAAATGAAAGGCGAGGTCGGCCGAGAAAATACACTTTATATCCACGTTACCCTCATCCCCTATCTGAAGTTTGCTAGTGAGGTCAAGACGAAACCAACGCAACACAGCGTTGCAGAGCTCAGAAGCATAGGTATTAGCCCAAATGTAATTGTGTGCAGGACTGAAGTCCCATTGTCTCAGGATGTAAAAAAGAAAATTGCTTTGTTCTGTGACACAGATGTGGATTCTGTTATTCAGAATTTGAACGCGCCCTCTCTTTATGAAGTACCTTTAATGCTTCAAGACGAAGGGCTCGACGAAATTGTGCTGCGTCATTTCAGTATCTCTACAGATGAACCTGAAATGTCAGAGTGGCTTGGAATGGTCGAGCGCATCAAGAACCTTCATAAGCATGTGCGCATTGCCATTGTCGGCAAATATGTATCCTTGCCAGATGCGTATAAGAGTGTCGTTGAAGCTCTTGACCACGGTGGTTTTGAAAATAATGCAAAAGTCGATGTGGAATGGGTGCATTCAGAAGACATTACAGAAAGCAATGTAGCTGATTTTCTTCGCAAGGTAGATGGCATTCTCGTACCGGGTGGATTTGGCGATAGAGGAATTGACGGCAAGATAATTGCTTGTAAATATGCGCGTGAGAACAATATCCCGTATTACGGCATTTGTCTCGGCATGCAAGTAGCAGTAATCGAATATGCCCGTCATGTCGCAGGGTTAGCCGGTGCGCACAGCAGTGAAATCGATGAAACAACAGATTATCCAGTTATCGATTTGTTGCCAGAGCAGAAAGACATTGAAGACAAAGGCGGCACAATGCGGCTTGGTTCGTATGCATGCAGGTTGGCACAAAACACGAAATCTTGGGCCGCGTATGGTTCTGATTGGGCAACAGAACGGCATCGCCACCGTTATGAATTCAACAATGAGTATCGTACTCTCCTTGAGGAATCTGGCCTTAAGATAGCAGGAACATCCCCGGATGGAAGGTTAGTTGAAATTATTGAGATTGAAAATCATCCATGGTTTGTAGGAGTACAATTCCATCCAGAATTTACGTCTAGGCCAAATCGTGCACAACCGCTTTTCCGTGAATTTATCCGTGAGGCCGTAAATTTCAAAGAACAGAATCACTAATGAACTAATGTATTGTGTCAATGATAAATCTGTCATAATTCGAAAACAGCGTGCTAATGCGTTATGAATTAGCACGCTGTTTTTATTCTTTGCT
>JAKADF010000151.1 GCA_021820805.1 Bacillota bacterium | reverse complement strand
GATCTGGTCCTCTAGTGTCGGGGTCACAGCCACCGCGTGAGGAGCAGGTTTAGCACCAGCAATGATTCGAAGCTCTATCCTGTCTTTGATGCGACTCATGTTTGCAATCTGAAATTGTACTTGATACTTTGTAACCTCTGTCTGTGAACAAGCCACCTGCCAAACATGCCCTTGCATTTGTGACAGCAAGGACTCGGGAACGTCATAACCCACCAAGTGTCCGTCTTTCACGAGGAGGATATCCTGAGCGACATATTCCACGTCGGAAATGATATGGGTCGACAAAAGTACAATTCGGTTTCCTGCAAGCGATGCAAGGACATTCCGAAAGCGAATCCGCTCTTTTGGATCAAGCCCCGCCGTTGGTTCGTCGACGATTAAGATATTAGGGTCGTTCAACAGTGCTTGGGCAATTCCCATACGCTGTTTCATGCCGCCCGAAAATTTGCGGAGTTTGGTGTGCCGTGCGTCTTCTAAATTCACCTGGCGCAACACCTCAGTCACCTTCTGTGATGCTGCCCGCTTGTCCAATCCTTTGAGTGCCGCGATGTACAATAAAAAACGCTCGGCAGTGAAATTCTTGTATAGACCGAAGTGTTGCGGTAGGTACCCGAGCAGTTCACGGTAACGCTCCCCCATCCGAACCACGTCTTCATCATCCACGAGAACATGTCCTGAAGACGGGTTCAGTACTCCTGCGATGATTTTCAGCAGTGTACTTTTGCCTGCTCCGTTTGGACCGAGGAGTGCGTGAACGCCTTCGGTCAATTCAACGGTGAAATTCGATAACGCCTGTTTCCCTTTATATGTCTTTGAAATTTGTTCAATCTGTAATTTCAACCAAGAGGCCTCCTTTAAAACGGACATAAAGCAGCTTTATTTGACTTGCGAACAGTGCCAGTCCAAGCACAGAGAACCCGACAAACATCACGTCATTCAGCGATAATAGGAAGGACAGAACGGTTGGGTTGGAGAAGGCAAGTGCCATTGACACACACCAAACCAAACCCATAACAGGCACCAAGGTTCTGCCACGGAACTTTGTCGAGAGATACAGTGTTACAGCCGAAATCCATGTGAACGGAACGAACCAAAAGAGTACAACCCGCCATAGGTCCATTCCGACCAACCATGACAATCCAACAGACATTGCGGTGTTAAGGACGATGTTGTAGATGCCAAGGATTGTGAGCCTCGCCATCAGTGTTTGTGGCAATGATGTCTTGCACGTCAATTCAATTTGTGCCATACCACTGTCCACACTGCGAAAGAGTTCAAGGATGCCAAGTACAAACGGCAAGGGAGACAAGATGAAGATGACCTTGTATGGGTTATATCCACCACTGGCTGTGATCAGGTATCCCATCAGGAACAGCACTGCACTCACCAACCAAAACCACTTAGCAACATATTCTGTTTGTAACGACAGCATCCCAAACAAACGCTCAAAAAGTGGCACTGCTGCGACTTCGCGAGGCTGTGGTACGTGAGAAACAGCCTGGTCAATGGTGCTTTGAATAACATGTTCAGGCGGGAAATCGACGCTAAATTTGTCCAAAATAAGACCTAATTCTTCGATATTCACCTCGTCTCCGTTTTCCTCAAACAACGCTTCCCATTCATGAGTGGCTTCGTGTTGTGTCATATTCATCACCTCCGTTTAACAACTTTCGCAACTTCTTCAGCCCTTGATGCAGCCTCGATTTCACAGTTGAATCGCTACACTGCATGACATTGGCAATGTCTTTAATTTTCATGTCTTCGTAGTAACTCAGTACGATGGCATCGCGCTGATACTCAGGTAACTCCATCAAGGCATCTTTCACCCGTTGCCGTTCATCGTCTTGCTCCAGCAAACGAATCACGTTCATTCGTTCATCTGGAATTTCGTCAGGTACATCCGTTTCTTGATTTCGATCACGACTGCGCGGACTTCGGAAGTAGTCCGTACAATGGTTATAGGCAATGGTGACGAGCCAATTTTTAAACTTCCTGTCGCCTGTATAACGACCAATGCCTGCAGCCACCTTGATGAAAATGTCTTGGGTCAAATCGCACGCCAAGTGGTAGTCGCCCGTCTTTCGATAAACAACCGCAAAAACCAGCTTGTAGTGACGACGAATGAGCACTTCCATGGCGGACTGACTACCACGTTTGATTTCAGCAACGAGTGCTTCGTCCGACTGTTGCATGTCAATCCCCCTTCATCTATATAAACGAGAAAACGACCAATATAGTTTTAACGTTTTCAAAAAATACGTGGTACGCCCTTTCGGACATCTCAGTTTTGTTTCATGGCAGGATCCCCTCAAGGAGCGTAATACTACGTTGAAACGCAAAAAAGCTCCCAAGGAGCTTCTTGTGTGGCTAGTTCCTGATTGGTTGATAGTCAATCCTTCTTCAGTTAACCTGCCAAAGAGCTACAAAAGTATTGCCCCTGTCGGCTCGTATAATCATGCAAGACCGTAGACCGTGCAGTTCTTAAGGTATGACATTAGCGACGGAAGTAACGCCTTGTTTACTCAACATTCAATTATTTTTGTTCTAAAGAAGGCATCGTGTACAGAACAACTGTACTTATCCATGTAAAGAAAATCCCTGCTAATATCCAAGCGTAGGCACTTCTATTTTTCTTTAGTGCCAATTTGATATTAAAAACTATGCATGCAATCCAAACCACAAAAGCAACCATAAAAACGTTCCTTAGTAAGGGAAGATACATTATTTGCGTCAACATTTTATAAAATCCCCTCTTCAAATTTCGCTTTTACCAACTGTACGCAAAACACCAAATTATATATGAAAATTATACCAATAAATTTGGTATCGCTGTTATTGCACATTCCCTGCCCGAGAGCGACAGAAGGCTGCTGCCACACCAGGTGAATAATCATGCAAGCGTCCAGGCTCGGTGCTCTTCGGTTTATGCCCCTGTTTGTTCAAGATCCGTATATTCACATTCTTGCTGAGCATGAAGTCTTTGCTCTATGGCTTATGATTTGTTAACGACAATTTCCCCGTGGTTTGAAACCCCAATCATGTTCTTCAAATAAGCATCCGATTCAGATGTCCCGATTTGACCAAAAAACAAAAACTGTCCGTTCTGAACAGGGACTTGTTTTACGCTTCCATTCGCAAATGTAATCACAACGTTTTTCACGTTTGGATTATTGACCACGACTCCAGTGATTAAGTTATAGCCATCTTTTCCGACTTGTTGGTCTGCTTGTATCGAATGACCTTTCACATTCGGTGCTGAAAATATCCCCATACCAGTACCTTCTGATGATAAATGGATAACATTTGCGTACTTCATTTTTCCATCCTCATCGAAAGATACAAAGGCATATGCTCGACTACCTACATTCTTTAGAGTGATGACTTGGATATTGCTGAGAACATGATTACCCTCTTGTTGTTCTAACTGTTTCGTTATTTTTGATTTAGTCAATTGTGCCGCCGCCACGGGCGTTTTGACAGTAGTATTCGTCACATTGACGGATGTTGTTTTCGAAGTGGCACAACCAGTGATAGCTGTTGTGAAGAGCACGATACCTGCAACAATTCCGTACAACTTTCGATTCAAAAATATCACTCCTCTTTAAACAGGTATCTTAACAATAATAACCAGCATCAGATATATCCAGTGACCCGTATGTCTTGTTGCATGCTGCCCTAGAGCGACATTACTGTGCCGCACGCACACGCGAATATTCATACAGAAATCATTAAAGGTCCTCTTCAGTTCTTGCCCACATTAGTCCAACAAGCAGCTTGTCATCGTTTCCGTTCTAACAACTCAATTATTTTACCTAACCCCATTAACGTCCCACCTTGAAAGAAAGAACCGAACAGCACAACGATGGTAGTACCCCAGTTCATACCTACTGCGTGAATAGAACTCAAACGTACAATACCGACTATATTCGCTATCAATTCCACGACCATAACAACAATACCGAGCAAGAATAAAAACCTACCTGTTCGTAACATAAAACTACACCTCCCATTATGAAAATTATACCAATAGATGCAGTGTCCTTGTTGTTCCACTTTTCTGCCTGTTAATCCAGCAATGCTGAATGATTTCATGCGGATTTCGTTCGGTTTCTTGACCGTCGAATTCCAATCCACGCCCCGCCTGCCGCACAGGCGATGATGACAGTTATGATTAGCAAGTGCAGCGCTAGATCCACCTGATTTTCAAACCAAAGCGGTGTAGAGTGCCACTGCCCGTGAAAGCTTTGGTCAAACTGTTGCCAAACCCAAATTGCATGACCATATGAGAAACCAAAGTAAATACACGCCAACAATCCGATAAAGAACAAGACTGCCAAAGCTCGCAAGCTGACTCTTCTCAATTCAGATCCCCCCTTCAAAAATGCATCTCTTCCTCAGCTAAACTGCCCTTGAGCGACATTTCCGCCTTACACATGGACTGTATTTTCATACAAAGTAAACGATAACGATGTAAGTTTCCCGCC
The DNA here is from genome assembly GCA_021820805.1 of Bacillota bacterium. Next base: position 3,125 of record JAKADF010000151.1, on the reverse strand, counting down.
ACGTCACTTTTTGTTTCGTATGAAATACCCCACTAGTACCATCAGGATTATCGTTACAGATGTAATGCCAGTCCATATTTTCAAATTTCGCTGAATTTGACGAATTTCCCAAAACGGTTCGCTGGAATCATGGCTCATCACCAATAAAAGAAATGTTACGACAATTATCGTCAATCCAATGCCAAAAGCGACATTACAGTGCCGCTTGCACAATAGAATATTTATACAGAAATCACTAAAGATCCTCTTCAGTTCTTGCCTACAATAGTGCAAAAAGAGCCGAAACGCACCTTGCAGTGTTAGGACTTCATGCTGGTTGAATTTAAATCGTACTGAGTAACTTTTCCGTTGTGTGATGTAAATATAGTGGCTGTGGCACTACTACTCTCTGAAGCCCATAACCCCACAATTCCTCCGCTGTTTGAAGGTGTCCACATCCTCCACTCACTTCCACCATCGTCCGTCATATATACTTTGCGTCCGTCGGTAGCCCAGACTGTGTGTGCACTTACCGTAATGAGGTTCGAGACATTATTTAACGCAACAGCACTAGATGGCACCCAAGTATCTCCGCCATCGGTGGTGAAATAAAACATAGTCCCTTTTCGACCATCAAAAACGACAGGCAATACCCCGTTGACAGTTGTTGAAAACGTTGCTGGCAAGGGATGTACATATTGGCTTTTCATCGCTGAAGGTACAGGTACAAGTTGCGGTGACCATGTATGTCCTCCATCATGAGTTACATACAGCGACACTTGTCCGACGTGCAAACCATCATCGATTGTTATCCAGCCTGTCTCTGCGTTTACAAATGAAATCCCTGTTTTTCCATCATTCAAAGGTAAACTCGTAGACGTACTTGCAATCTTACTCCATGTTTTCCCACCGTTAGATGTGTAGTAAAGATCGCTTGGTTCTTGTCCTGTGGCGGGACCAGGAGATGCTAAGATCCATCCTGTTTCTGAATCTATAAAACTTATCCATGCCATTAGGTAAGTTGTCGTGAGTTTTGTTACCTTCCACGTCTTGCCTCCGTTAGATGTGCGAAAAACGCTCGAATTATGAACACTTGTTGATACAAACCATGCGCTGTTTGAATCCTTTGCTTCTCCGCCAGCAAAGGTACTTTTGGCATTCAATTGGGATGGTGTTACATCTTTCCACGTTTTCCCACCGTTTTCAGTGTGCATGATACTGTTGGGTTCAAGTGTGCTGTCCTGAGTCGAAGAAAAATCCCACCCTGAATTGTTGGAAGTCATGTGTATATCATCAGAAGCGTTCATCTTCGTATCGTTGCTCGTAGGCATAGCAGTCTCAGTGATGTTCTTTGATGATGGATTCTCGTGTACCTTAGATGTCTCTGAAGATTTAGGTGTTGAATTGGATGAGCGAGTTGAAGACTTAGACGTTACGCTGGACGGATAAGATGACTCATTTCCTGCGGTAGAACATCCTGGCAAGGATATACTGATGATTGCGATTGCCGTGCCTACGACCAACCATTTATTATACCGTTTCATACTTTGACCACCTCATCACATTTACAGCATAAAGACGGAATGCGGTTATGCTTTGTTACATTTCAATTCATGAGCTGTTTTATGCGATGAAGAGAGCAAAGGTCAATTGCACATGCTGCTTGTAAACCTAACTGCACTTATGTTCCCTCGAATTTTAGTGCATTTCTCTCATGACCATAAACTACAAACCCAACAGATTTATAAAGGTGCTTTGCAGGGTGGTTGTTAGCAACCACTGTTAAGCTTATTTGCTCTAAACCATCGCACTCTTTCGCTCGCTTGATTAATTCAAGCATAAGTGTTCCTCGTGTATAATTCCAAGTTCAATTCTCCTCTTAGCTCAACATCCAAACTCCACATGGTGAATTTTACTGTTATCGAGCATTTACTCCTTACTACACTGAGTGATGTATTTCTCAGTTTCGGTACCCGACATATAAGATTCCCTTATCAGAATGAAATAAAATTGTGGTAAAAACAGTCTATTTTTTAGTAACGTTTGGAGGTGATCGTGTGGATTCTAATGTTATTGAACAGTGGTTTTACACATATAGCGACGACGTATACAAATTTTTGGCTTACTTCACTGGAAAGACGGATGTAGAGGATTTAGTTCAAGAAACCTTTACTAAGGCACTTAAAAACTTTCATGGATTCCATAATACGTCTGGCCCAAAAACTTGGCTATTTGCAATCGCACGAAACGTTGCACGGGATTATTATCGCAAACATCGTATCGTTACCGTTTCAGAAGCCGTTCTTAAAACAGTTCCTTCTCACGAGATGACACCAGAGGAATCATCCGAGCTGACCGAAACCAAAGAATATATTTTTAGTCTTCTGCAGTCCCTAAACCCGCAGTACAGAACTGTCCTTATTTTACGAGGGGTTTACGATATGTCGAGTGAGGAAGTTGCAAACGTCTTAAACTGGACACCGAGGCGTGTCAATACAGCATTTCATCGCGCGTTAAAAACTGTTCGCCAAGCGGATCTCGTAAATAAAATACGGGAGGGGAAACAATATGGATTCATTAAATGAAAAGGAAATACTAAAAAGGTTGCGCAATGCTCCTGATTTACGAATGAGTCAAGAATCAAAAAACCGTATTGTAATTAATCTGAAGTCAATGAGCGTAAAAAGCCAAATATCCCATCGTCTGTTAAATTTTTTTAAAGCGTTTGGGATGATTAGTATTGGAATAGTTCTTGCAAGCACATTCAGCTTTTTTATTATTCATAGATTAAACACAAACATATTTAATCAAAAAACAACAGGTGTATTCAGTGTTGCTAATACAAATAGCACATATTTCGGTGTCAAACTTCCATTTCAACCGAAACTCCCCAGCAGAGCATTTCCTGACTACAAGCTTACTTCATCGGGGATTGAAATGACATTTGAAAACAACACTACTCATTTCGAACGATACCTTGCGGAGTATTCAAAAATGTCAACTAGCAGTCACTCCGATTCCCCTTCGATTTGTATTTATGAAGTAGCTGGAGATTCGATAGAGGCTAATAATGGTGGAGTAATGAATACCAAAATCATCTCGGATAAAACGATCAAGGCGAATAACCAAACTTACTACTTTTCTCA
>JAKADF010000150.1:2576-7660 GCA_021820805.1 Bacillota bacterium | reverse complement strand
CAGCAGGAAGATGCAAAGCAACAAGCTTAAATGCTAGTAGTCACTGTGGCAGGGTATTAGGTGGAGTGGGGCACAGACGAATATAGTCGTGGTGTCCCGCAATACCTCTTTTTGCTCTATGACGAACCTTTTAGTTGAGCAGTGACTAAGGCATAGGCATCCATTCAATTATCGCCTTTTCAATAGCGTCTGTTCGGGCTGTCCAGCTATTGTTTTGATTAAACTTCTCGCGTTCTTCTGCTGATGTTTTACGTTCTCCAGACAAAATCTTGTCTAATGCTTCAGCTGCTTTTGCTGCATCTTCGGTCAACCACACGATGTCCGCAAATTTTTGAAGTTCTGTAGTAGGAGTTGCGATGACTTCCTTCCCTGCCGCAATATATTCGTACACTTTAATCGGGTTAACACCTTTTGTCAGCTCGTTATCGATGAATGCATAAAGTGTTGCGTCAAAACCGTGCAGAAATTGTGGTAACTCATTGTATGGCTGCCGACCTAACAAATGAACATTCGGAAGTTTGGTTAAAGGACTTACATCCGTTTCAACAGGCCCAATCATCACGAGTTGGACGTTTGGTCTAGCTTTTGCAATATCTGCAAGCATCTCGATGTGAACCCAAGATGCGATACCTCCAATAAAACCAATTCGCGGCTCAGGAATAGACGAGAGAAGTTTATGTAATGGTGCATTGATTGCTTTTGCGAAATGTTCTAACTCAGCTGCGTTAGGAACAAGACGCACGTCACGGTGATATTGTCGCATCCTTGTCCAAAGTGTTCCAGCAGTTGCAAATACAGTTTTGCTTGCAAATACAAGATCTCTTTCCATTTCATTGACCACATCGGGGTTTATCATACCAGAGAAACCTGCATGGTAGTCAACGCAATCATAAAATACAAGAGATGGATGCAGCCAAGGAATTAAGTCAACTGAGGAAGGTAAAGTAGACAGAAGAATAGAGTTATCTGTAAGAAAACTGCGAATTTGTGCAGCAATGAAGTATTGATTGATTCGGTTGATACTCCGATACAAGTTTCCAAATGGCAGAATTGCACCAGGGCTAATGACGGCTATTGACCCGCCGTTTTCAGTTTCTGTTATCGTTCGTGCGAGCTGTTTTGGTATAACTCGTTTTGTAAGAGCGTGGTTTTTAATTGGACTAAGAATAGTAATTGGATAATCGACAAATAAAACCTTCCATCCACGATTCGCCAGTTCACGGGCTACGTGGTGTGGGCGTTGTGTTACGCCGTCCCAAGGGGCGGCGGATGTTATCACGATAGTTGGTCTCAATTGAATTCCTGCCTTTTTAAGTTCAGTTTACTCTGCTCCGCGTCTAAGTTTCATAAAGTCTACCAATGGGCGATAAATATCCATTAAAATCCCAAGGCACGCAACGAAAACGAAGAAAGGATAAATAGCGTTGAATGCAACGAATATCAGCATTGCAGCATATTGTTCACCAATATGAAAGCCATGGAAAGGAACCATTCGGCGCATCTTTCGTAAGGTTGTGAAAGTGCTGCCTTGCTGTACAATGTCTGGTTCAATGATTGCAGCAGAGTCATTATCGTCTAATGCAGCTTGTTTTGGCTGGTAAACTTCTTTCATTTTAGGACGATAAGTTTTCATGATTTGTCCATAATACTCGAGCAGATAAAGTGAAAACAGCCCAGTCATTGCAAAAGCCCAAATTGAAGCTCCAGAATGGTATCTGGTATATCCATAAGCTAATGAAAAGTAGACCAAAAATTCTTTGATTCGATCCGCCATTTGGTCCAGCCAACCACCAAGTGCAGAAAATTGCTGTTTATAACGTGCGAGCTGTCCGTCAGCACAATCAAATATGTAAGAGATTTGAACGAGGATGAGCCCAGTTATGACCATAGGTCTTGTCCCAAGTGCAAACAAAAAGCAGCCAATCGCTGCTACAACCAACGATAGTACGGTTAATTGGTTCGGTGTTATGTTCGTTTTGCGAATCAGCCAGACGAATCGCATAGAGAAATTGTAATATAAATAGTTCGTCCAAATATCAACTGGACGTTTCGCACAGTGATAAATCTTTTGGTATTCCGTCATTCTGTATGCCCCTTCTAAATGTAACATCCGACAATATTGTACCTTGATTGTCAATGAAGAGCTATTTTGAGACACAGTGTGGATTGGAGCAATGAGTAAAAAAGGTTCGAAAATGAAAGTGCAGGCAGGACTGGCAAGTCGTTGACAACCGAATATGTAAGTGATATATTCAACCCACAAATTAACTGAATATCGGATTTTCTTTAATACTTAACTCTTATCTAGAGTGGCGGAGGGACTGGCCCGATGAAGCCCGGCAACCAACTATACACACGTGTATAGGAGAGGTGCCAATTCCTGCAGGATGTTTCCTGAGAGATGAGAGGAGGTTCGCGGAGAACATCGAACATGTTCCAGCCACTCCTCTCGGGAGTGGTTTTGTTTTTGCCGCATTCTTGTGACTCTTGAATGTCGAAAACAAAATTGGAATGGGGTGTGGGAAGTGGCCGGGACCATAATTTCTACCGCGGGCTTATTACATCAGAGCGGTGTTTATCGTATTGCAAATTTCACCTTTGAATGCGGGGCTGAACTCCCTTATATTGATATTGCGTTTGAGACGTGGGGGTCCTTAAACAAAGAGAGAAATAATTGTGTATTCGTGTGTCACGCGTTAACTGGCGACACACATGCAGGAAATGGTGCAGATGGGGAACAAGGCTGGTGGTCGGGGCTCGTCCGGCCACATGGATTTATTGATACAAACCGTTATTTTGTAGTATGTGCAAATGTACTTGGCGGATGTTGCGGTTCATCTGGTCCAGCATCTATAGGGCCAAATGGCCGTCCTTATGGATTGGAATTTCCTATTGTAACTGTTCGAGATATGGTTAAAAGTCAAATGTTGCTTGCAGAGAGTTTTGGTGTACAAAAAGTGCATTCAGTTATTGGCGGTTCTCTAGGTGGCATGCAAGCATGGGAGTGGGCTTGTATGGCTGGAGATTCAATTGACAATGTCATTGTTATTGCGGCGAACACATACTTCTCAGCGCTTGGAATTGGTTACAACGATGCAATGCGTCAAGCGATTACTTCTGACTCCAATTGGCAAAAAGGTGAGTATTACAACACTGGAAGAAACCCAGAAGCGGGACTACGAGCGGCGCGTACTGTTGGCATGTTGACGTACCGAACAGGGCTTTTGTTTCAGGAAAGGTTCGGGCAGGTTCATACAGAAAAAGCGAGAAGTGCTACAAATTATGAAATGTTTACACAACCTATCTATCAAATTGAATCCTATTTGCACCATGCAGGTGACAAATTGAATTTACGGTTTGACGCAAATAGTTATTTATATTTAACCCGTGCCATGGATAGTCACGACATTGGGAGAAATCGGGGCGGGATTGCTGCAGCGTTGGAGCGTGTAAAATCACGAATTACGGTAGTAGGCATTTCGGATGATTATTTATACCCTCCTTCTGAGCTCTCGCAAACCGTTGATGCAGCGAGAAAGGTGGGGAAGGACATTACTTATTTCCAAATGAATTCCTCGTTTGGACATGATGCGTTTTTGGCAGACCAACATCAACTTCAATTGGTGCTTGAATCATCAATAGCAAGACCGCAAATTTTAGCGACACTGGCTTTGAGAGAAAATTGATGAGAGGTAACTGTTTTAGTTACCTTTCGTTTGTTTACTTACCGGTGCAAACACGATTTCCCCCGTTTGTCCGTTTGCTTCAATATGTATTGTCTGTGCTGTGTATGGGTAACCGTTAAATGTTATGTTTCCCCCGGTCCCAAAGGTTGTTCCCGAATTATCATGCTTAATTGCTTTTGCCGTAAAAAAAGTGTGAATCAGTTTTGAGTTATTATAGACATTTATAATATAAGTTGTATCGTTTTTCTTTGCGACTGTCCAAACCTCTCCGCTTTCTGCCGGTAAGCCAAGATGAGCACTTACGGCGATATTTTGCCCAACAGATTTGTATTGCGACGGCATCGGCACATTAGGAGTTGAGCGGTGCTGAAAGTACACAAAGACGATAATAATGAAGAGAAATAAAATAAGATTCTTTTTCATCTCTCCATGGCTCCTTCGGTAATTATCTGCCGCTTCAACTTTTAAAGTCAAAGCGGCAGGATGCATATGTCATTGAACAGATACGTCAATCGATTTGATGTACGCTTTTTTTAGAGGCATACTTTGCTCGCCTGATTGCGGATTGGTTGTAACGGGTATGGAAGCAATCTTCTGTACAACGTCCATACCTTTAACGACCTTTCCAAACTCAGTGTAGTTTGGATTTTGGTTGAGTGTTGCACTGTCTGATCCAGTGCAAATAAAGAACTGACTTCCATTTGTATTAGGACCGGCGTTTGCCATAGCAACAATTCCTGGGGCGTAAGGGTGTTTAGGCGGTAATTCATCTTTAAATTCATAGCCTGGTCCACCAGTACCATTATTTAGCGGATCGCCTGTCTGAATCATAAACGTTTTTATAATCCGGAAAAACGTATCGTTCTTATAAAACTGATGGTTTACAAGAAAAACAAAGTTATTAACTGTTACAGGGCTCTCTTTTGCAAACAGTTGTACTGTAAAGTCGCCGAAATTTGTATGAAATACTGCGTTATATTGTTTGGTTGTGTCAATTTGCATTTTTGGAGGGCTTGTCCATTGCATTTTTGCAGGCCCATTCGTCGCCGTACTATTCGCGGCCGTTGAATTTGCGGGCGTGCTTGCGGACGTATTATTTGCAGTTTGGTTCCCCTGTTGCCCGGACTGACTTTGAGCTCCGCAGCCTGCTGTAATCAGGCTGATTAAAAGAGCCCCGCTCATGATCGATGCAATTTTTTGCATAGGTTTTTTCATAATGAGTAAATACCTCCGATGAAGTTTCATGAGTTACCCCTTATTTCATCATACCATGACATGTTTAAGCAGTTTCTGCAACTTGCACAGACCTGAAAATATAAAAATAACGGCTTGATTTAAGCAAAAATTTAATTTTTGTTAAATATTTAGCAGGCATTTGGAATTCTTTACAGAATGATT
>JAKADF010000150.1:0-2566 GCA_021820805.1 Bacillota bacterium | reverse complement strand
ATACTTTGAGTAAGGAAGGGGAGAGAGAATGGATAAGACGGAGAAATACACTACGCTTCCAGGCATGATTGTGGACTGTGCACATCGTTTTTCTAATCATATTGCTTTGATAGATCCAATTCGTGAAAATGAATTTACTTCGATTACATATCAAGAGCTATGGACAAATATTTTAAAAATCACAAACCAACTTATGTCACGTAAAGTTGTTTCAGGAGATCGGATTGGGCTTTTGGCAAATGGACGTTCATGGTGGCCAACATGCGATTTTAGCATTATGGCAGCTGGTGCTTGGACTGTGCCAATTTATTCAAGCCTGCCGGCAAACCAGGTTCAGTACATCATTCGCCATTCCGGAATGCGGGGAATTTTTGTTGAAAATAAAGTTCAACTTGCAAAAGTTTTGGAATCAGATGAATCTTTGTTGCCTGAATTAGAGTTCATAGTGTTGCTGGAAGCTATGCTATCTGGTGAGGAAATGCCAAAGTCACCATGGCAGCTCTATTCCTATTATGATTGGCTCGGTACTGTGATTGATGTAAACGTTGAAAGCGCTGTCCTTGATCGAATATCTCGCATTCACTCGACGGACGTTGCTTCAATTGTATATACGTCTGGAACAACGGGTTTTCCGAAAGGCGTTTTGTTGACCCATGATAATTTTTTGTCGAATGTAGAGAGTATTCGCGGGGCAATTGAACTGTCTTCTTTTGATAAAACGCTCTCTTACCTGCCTTTATCCCATATATTTGAACGAACTGCGGGACAGTTTTTTACGTTGCGGCAGGGGGGAACTATTTCTTACTCCCGCGGTTTTGCTTACATTCAAGAAGATTTAAAGCAAATAAAGCCTACAATTATGACAAGTGTTCCTAGACTGCTTGAAAAAATCTATGAACATATCCATTTAGAAGTCAGCCACTTTGGTTCAATTAAAAAATTTTTATTCCAGATGGCTTTTGATGAAGGGACCAAAGTTCGCGTCAAAAAAGAAAAAAGAGCAAGTCTTATACTTTATTTATATGACAAATTTTTATTTGGAAAAATCAAGGATGTTTTTGGAAGTGAGTTGCGTAACATTGTTGTTGGCGGGGCGCCATTGCCGCCGCAAGTCGGGTCATTCTTTACAGCAGCAGGGGTTCAAGTGCTTGAAGGCTATGGAATGACGGAAACATCGCCAGTTGTGGCTGTTAATCGTCCTATGTCCGTTCAGTTTGGCACCGTAGGGTTGACAGTAGAGAATGTGGAGATATCTATTGCAAAAGATGGGGAACTGCTTGTAAAAGGGCCTAACGTCTCGCAAGGTTATTATAAAGATGAGGAAGCGACAAAAGAACTGCTTTCCGATGATGGCTGGCTGCATACTGGAGATATTGCCGAAATTACGGATACTGGGTATCTAAAAATAACGGATCGAAAGAAAAATCTTATTATTTTGTCTACTGGTAAAAAGGTTGCACCTGCCCCAATTGAGTCAGATATATTAGATTCTCCATTGATTGACCAGGTTCTTGTCATTGGCCAGAATAAAAAATATGTGTCAGCAATTGTTGTTCCAACCACAGAATCGTTAAGGGAATGGTTAGAAGAGAGCGGAGGGACGTTTGCATCGTCTCGAAATTTTGGTAGTGAATTGATATATCAAAAATTGATGGGAGAGGTGATTGAAAGGACAAAAACGTATGCTCTATTTGAACGCCCCAAGAAATTAATCATTGCCAAAGAACCATTTACTACTCAAAACGGCTTGCTGACTCCCACATTAAAGGTAAGAGCAAAGGCGGTAATTGCTGCTTACCAAACGGAAATCGATGCTTTATATGAAGATGGGCCAGAAGCTCAGTCGCAAACGGTTTCTAGTTAAAAAATTTTTTCTTGAATTCGGTCAGGGTGTTTTCCGAATGAATTAGGTGCTCTTTTGTTTTTTATTTACAGAAAGCGAATATCAGTGGTACGCTAAAGTCCGTTGATTTTGGAGCTCTAAGGAGTAATTTTCATGAATAATGCACCCGTTGTAACATTGCCTTCTGATTTGCTTAAGGGCTTAAACCCGGAACAAAGGGCAGCGGTTGAAACGACGGAAGGCCCTGTACTAGTCATCGCAGGTGCTGGAAGTGGGAAAACGAGTGTATTAACAAGACGAATTGCCCATCTGATTCATACACATCGTGTTCCCGTTCACCAGATACTAGCGATTACATTTACGAATAAAGCTGCTCGTGAAATGCGTGAACGTGTCAAAAAGTTTATAGGTAAGGCTGCAGATGATTTATGGATGGGCACGTTTCATAGTATGTGCGTGAAAATCCTGCGGCGTGAGGCTGAACAATTAGGTTATACCTCAGCGTTTACCATTCTTGATGCAGACGATGGTCGAGCTGCCATTTCACAGGCAATGCTGGATTTAAACTACGACCTAAAAAAGTTTGATATTTATTCAATCCAGGCAGCGATTTCAAACTGGAAAAATGAATTAAAAGGTCCGAAAAGTCTAGGCTCTGTTAAAAATAGCAGCAATTTAACCATGGCGGTAGCAATGGACGTATATGAAATTTATCAGTCCCGT
>JAKADF010000149.1 GCA_021820805.1 Bacillota bacterium | reverse complement strand
TGTACAGTACAGTTCAATCCGTGTTCATGATGGTTTTTTAGTCTTTTATGCAGTATTGCTTTTACTTGCTGAGTATCATGCAAGTGTCGGCCTCTATCGAATCTTCGTGAAATGGGGGTGGGTCAGCAGACACAGCTTGAAGCGGGTCCTAACTGTTATCAGTTCGCTTACGATTCTGATTGGAGCTGTGTCACTGGTGATTTTCTTTATATTGGGGGCGCACGTATGAGCCATTACGAAACGTTTGTCACAGACGTGCTGGTGATTGGAGCAGGTTTAGCGGGGGAGCGCGCAGCCGTCGAGGCTGCATCTCAAGGGTTAAATGTACTTATCTTGAGTTTGGTGCCCCCGCGCAGATCACATAGTTCGGCTGCTCAAGGCGGTATGCAAGCCGCACTCGGTAATACCGTAAAAGGCCGCGGCGACAGCCCGGATATTCATTTTTTAGATACCGTAAAGGGATCCGATTGGGGCTGCGACCAAGACGTGGCCCGGCTCTTTGTGGAAACTGCCCCCGTGGCCGTGCGGGAAATGGCTTACTTTGGTGTGCCATGGACACGTGTGACTACAGAAAAAAGGGTGTATGAAGGCGAAGAGATATATGAAGATCCTGAAAAAGTAGGTTTGATTGCTGCACGAAATTTTGGTGGAACGGCGAAGTGGAGGACATGTTATACGTCTGATGGAACAGGGCACACCTTGCTTTATACGATGGACAGCGTCGTATTAAAACTCGGTATTACTGTGCATGACAGAGTTGAAGCATTAAGTCTTATTCAAGATGGGGAACGCTGCTATGGCGCCATCGTCCGGTGTCTGAGAACCGGGGAACTCAGAGTTTACACAGCTAAGACGACAGTTATTGCAACCGGCGGATACGGAAGGCTGTATGGTGCGTCGACAAACGCCATCATCAATGAAGGTTCTGGGATGAGTATTGCGCTTGATACGGGTGTCGTTCCTTTAGGGAATATGGAGGCTGTACAATTTCATCCAACCGGCATCGTACCATCATGGATTCTAATTACAGAGGGATCCCGCGGTGATGGCGGGCACCTTTTAGATAAAGACTTGCATCGGTTTATGCCAGATTATGAACCGGCGAAAAAAGAATTGGCATCGAGAGATGTTGTATCTCGCCGAATTATGCAGCATATTCGTGCAGGTTATGGTGTTGAAAATCCGTATGGCGAACACGTATGGCTCGATATTCGCCATCTGGGCGCAAAGCACATCAACACAAATTTGCGCGAGATTGCAAATATCTGCAGGAATTTTAATGGAATTGATCCGGTGCATGAATTAATCCCGGTTCGACCAACGCAGCATTATAGTATGGGCGGCGTCAGAACGAACGCCGACGGCAAGGTATATGGCCTTGACAATTTGTTTGCACTTGGTGAAGCCGCTTGTTGGGATTTACATGGGTTCAACCGGCTGGGCGGTAATTCACTGGCTGAAACAGTGGTTGCAGGTAAAATTGTTGGGAACAAGATCGCAGAATATACAAGAGAAGCATCCCTTGAGGTAAAGACGAGTCTTATTGAAGAGCATCTTGGGGTTCAAAGAAATAGAATTCTGAGACTGCAAAATCGGCAGGATGGTACGGAATATATATACGACATCCGCCGTGAAATGGAGCAGGTGCTCAGTCAGAATGTAGGAATTTTCCGAACGGAAGGGCCGCTTCAGGAAGCTGTTGACAAGCTTCGAGAACTGTACGAACGTTCTCTCCATATCGGACTGCGGGGTGGCGGACGCGGTGGTGATCCAGAACTTGCATCAGCTCTTCGCCTGCCAGGCATGGTTCGGTTAGCCCTCTGCATTTCAAAGGGGGCCTTAGCCCGAAAGGAAAGCCGTGGAAGTCACTATCGCGAGGATTTTCCAAAACGGGATGATACCAATTGGCTTGTTCGAACACTCGCATACTGGCCTAAAGCAGCAAGAGAACCAGAACTCGCATATGAACCGGTTAAAATTACTGAGTCGAAACCAGGAGACAGAGGTTACGGAGAAGCAAGCAAAGGACCTGTAACCGGAAAACCATGAGGTTGGAGGCTGTAATCGATGGCAAAGCGGGAATTAACGTTTCGAATTATGCGCTACAACCCTGAGGAACCTAGTGTGAAACCATATTTGCAGGATTTTCATTTAACTGAAGAACCGGGTATGACTCTATTTGTTGTATTAAATAAACTCCGTGAAGAGCAAGACCCGACGCTTCGGTTCGATTTTGTTTGCCGCGCGTCCATCTGCGGATCATGTGGGATGTTAGTCAATGGGACACCGACGCTTGCTTGTAAAACTGTAACAAAGGACTTACCGGATATGACAACTTTGCTGCCTCTTCCTGTATTCAAACTGCTTGGTGATTTGTCTGTGGACACTGGCGTTTGGTTTAGAGATATGTCTCTACGTACAGAATCTTGGGTACACACTGAAGAGGAGTTTGAACCGGACGCACAAGAAGAGAGGATGGATAACGAAACTGCACTTAAGATTTATGAAGCAGATAGGTGCATCGAGTGTGGATGCTGCATCGGAGGTTGTGCAACGGCCAACTTGAAACCGAATTTCATTGGGGCAGCAGGCATTAATCGGGTTGCAAGGTTTATGGTTGACCCGCGTGATAAACGGTCGGAGCAAGAATATTTCGAGGTAGTAGGAAGTGAAGATGGTATTTTTGGCTGCATTGGGCTCATGGCATGTGATGACAATTGTCCTGTTGGTGTTCCACTGCGCGGGCAGCTTGCTTATGTCAGACGGAAAATGGCCCATGCTGGCTGGCACTTTGTAAAGTCATAATAGAAAGGTTTCAGGGGGCGGGTTGAACCCGCTCCCATTTTATTCTAGGTGTACTTAAGGTGAAGTTTTGCTGGCTGCAGTAATTATCCGTCTATTCGGGCCGATTTGGATGTTGATTTCAATTTTGCCTTGTTATTTTCTTCAATTCTCGAAAATGCAATATCGAGTGCTTCCTTCGGGTTCGAAGAAAAATAAACTTGTAACGGGTAGTTTTCTCGGCGATGATCTAAATACATGCCTTCATAGGCAATTTCCTTTACCCTGGCCGCCCAACCGCCAGATGACTCCAGCACAACGACGGGTCGATGCTGCATATAAGCTTCTGACAGTTCGAGAAGTGTACCGATTCCTCCGCCAATCATAATAATTGCATCGGATGAATGAACGAGTACCATGCTCCGATAATCAAATCCGAACCCCGTAGTAATCGGTATATCGACGTAGTCATTCGCTACATCAACCGTATCCCCAGGTAGTATCCCAACAACAATACCGCCAGCTGCTTTTGCTCCTTTTGATGCTGCTTCCATGACACCGTTTGTTCCACCAGTCAGAAGTACCGCATTACGAGAAGCAATTTCTTTTCCGACTTCTTCTGCGATGTGCAGGATTTCTCTATCTAATTGCCCAGATTGACCGATTACACCAATGCGTTTCATTCTCCCACTCCCCTCTTTTTATACCAATCCCATTTTAGTTGTTTGTCGTGCTGGCGTATATGTTTTAGGTTTCTTGCCTGTTTTCCATTAAAAATAACTTGCATGGTTTATTACATCTTGTTACAGTACATAATGTTGCTTTTGCACTTTATCTCTTTATTGTATTAAAGATTCAAACATTCCTTTGGGAGGAAATATAAATCATGAGTAAAGGAAAACTCGGCGTTTGGGTTCTAACGGCGCTTGTTGTTGGAAACATGGTCGGATCCGGTATTTTTATGTTACCGACAACGCTCGCAAATGACGCAAGTCCTGCGGGGACAATCCTCGCCTGGCTGTTTACAGGTGCAGGTGTCTTGATGCTGGCACTCGTATTTGGCAGTCTTGCACTTCGTAAACCAGAGATGAGCGGCGGCCCACAGATTTACGCTAAAGCATTATTTAGAGAGGGATCGACTGCATCAACATTATCCGGTTATCTTGTATCTTGGGGATACTGGGTTGCAAACTGGGCGGGTAATGTAGCTATTATTACCACTTTCACAAGTTATTTATCTACTTTCTTTCCCATTTTAACGAGTGGGGCTCCTTTGGCAAAAGTGGGAACCTTTCAAATCACGGTCGGTAACATCTCAACATTTATTGTGTGCAGTGTCCTGTTATGGGCAGTTCACTTTTTGATACTCCAGGGCATTGAGGGCGCAGGTAAAATTAATTTTGTTGCTACTGCCGCTAAAGTGCTTGGTTTTGTGTTTTTTATCATTGCAACTTTGTTTGTATTTGAAAAAGCGAATCTCGTACCATTTGTACAGCCTCGTGCGTCGAGCGGCGGCGTTACACTAGGACTTATGGGTCAAATCAATCAGGCAGCAATCGCTACATTATGGGCATTTGTCGGTGTTGAGTCTGCAATTGTCTTTTCTTCTCGTGCAAAGCGGCGTACGGATATTAAAAAGGCGACAATCTACGGCCTTGTTCTCACCATCATTATTTACATCGGTATAACAGTGCTTACCATGGGTGCGTTGCCTCAGGCACAATTAATGAAGGCAAATAAGCCGCTTGTTGATGCGCTTGCTGCTGCTATCGGTCCTGCAGGCGGTTACTTAATGGCGGTACTCGGACTCATCTGTTTATTAGGATCGGTTATTGGTTGGATCTTATTAAGTGCCGAGGTTGCATACCAGGCCGAAAAACAAGGGTTGTTCCTTCGTATTTTTGGAAAAGAGAACAAAAAAGGCGTTCCCGTTGTTTCACTTGTTATCACAAACGTGATGGCACAGATATTCTTGCTTTCGACACTTTCTCAGTCTATTGCAAAGGCATATAACTTTGTCATCTTTATTGCAACATTGTCATATCTCGTACCTTACATGGTGTCTGCATTGTATCAATTGAAACTTACCCTTACAGGCGAAACTTATGAAGGACAGAAAAAGACACGAACAATTGAAGGTATCATTGCATTTTTGGCGTTTATTTACTCTGTCTGGGTCGTAAAGGCCGGAACGTCTGACTTAAAGACATTCTTATTTGGAGTCGGTCTCATCGTTGTTGGAATCGTATTCTATCCATTTGTTCGAAATAACAACCTTGATACGAAATCAAAAGAAAAACGAGTCGCTTAAGTTTCATTGAAATCACGGTCCCAATGGGACCTTTTTTTATAAAACCTACGAGAAAGGAAATGGCAAGATAGATTGAATCCATTATGCCTGAACGGTAACCAAGCTTCCGAAATGGAGCATCGTGTAAAGTTGTTTAGCCGAACTAATAGGTAGTTCAACACATCCTAAACTTTGCGGAGAGCCGTATGATGCACGGGCAAATCCATGAATAGCACAGCCTTTGTAAAAATAGTTCACGAATGGAACGCCAGGGTCGTTATATGTTCCGCCGCCAGGTAACTTACCTTTCATGGTTTGCGACGTAAATCGTGAATAAATAGGCCAAGTGCCGTTCGGAGTCTGGCTTTCGGAAATTCCTGTATTTGCAAGAGTCGTCATTGTCTTTTTTCCATTCTGCCACAAATCTAGGTGCTCTGTTCCAGACTTAATTACGTCCACATATATGTACGGATATTTATCCACTTGATTGTTATAGAGCGCAGTTGCAAGTGTCTTTCTTACTTGCGGACCTGCGATTCCATCCACAGCAAGACCATGTTGACGTTCAAAGCTCATTATGGCTCCTTGTGTAATGACTGTTGCTACATTTGGGTTCCAAAGGCTAACCAATGAAGCTGGATAATTTGCTTTCCATACCCATTTTCCTAGTAGTGGTTGTAGGTTTTCAGCCATAAGTTGTGCTGACAGGGTAGTAGTTAAGGGAACCTGTTTTAGCACATCAGTTTTGTCAGTTGATGTTGAAAATGACACGTCCTTGACTGTACTGTTATCATCAACTTTTTGTGTATTTCCAGATTGCTCTTCACCATATGGTGAAGGTGCAAATTGCACTGGCAAATAGTTTAACGCAGCAAGTGCTTCATTTATCCAAAGAGCGTTTGTCCCTTTTGCACCGAGTGAAATATCCGAAATAGACATTTTTTTCGACACTAAATTTAATTTAACCAAATGAGCATTCCATAGTTGACTCATATTTTCAGGAGAATTCATATCAACATTTGATTGAATTTGCCCCGGAGATGCTGCTTCTAAAGCGGCGCTTTGTTCTGGGATGACGCACCCTAGGTTAAGTACTGCTAAAGCTGATACAAGTCCGATAATTGCTCTCTTAATATTCCTCCAATTCAACTTATGTACCTCCTAGACGAGAATCCGCTATCTATCATTTGACGACAGTCTAGCATGAGTACAAGGTCACATGCTGTCGATTGATGGATTGATAAGGAATTTTTGTAAGGAGGAAAAAAGTGTCTTTTCTTGTTGCTGCGTAATCGCTTTAGGGTAGTTCCTGTAAGTTCATTTGGTTTACGATATATTCTGATGTGCGAGCAGCAAGTGCCATAATTGTGTTTGTCGGGTTGGCACCAGATGATGTTACAAAAAGGCTGGCGCCTGCGATAAATAAGTTTGGTATATCGTGTGTCTGCCCAAAGGCGTTTGTAACAGATGTCTTTGGGTCGTTGCCCATTTTGCATCCACCCATGAGGTGTGCTGTGTCTTCGACAACAAACTCGGGATGCCCCCCAGCAGCTACCATTATCTCTTTCATTTTTCCAACTGCATGGGCAATTAACTTTTTGTCGTTATCTCCGTAGGAAAAGACAACTTCCGCACGAGGGATGCCATATTCATCTTTCTCGTTTGTCAAAGTGACTGCATTTGCAATGTTTGGCAGAACTTCACCAACAAGGGTAATTCGACCGTAAAAATTGTAATCAGCCATCACCTGACGTAACCGTTCTCCCCAGAGTCCTGCATTTTTCGAAATTCCCTTGGCCATTTCAAGTGGACGAGAACCATGAGCACTGAGCGTGTAGCCGCGTGCAAAACCACGGTCAAGATTAGATTCGTAGAATGCCTGCGTAAGGGCAAGAACCGGTGTTCCCTTGTAAAGCCTTACTTCTTCGTCAAATTTTGCGTAGACGTCTTGACTGCTGTGAGGCATGATTGCTTTCCCGACTAAGCCGCTGCTGTTTGCGAGCCCGTCTGGGAAAAATGCATTTGCACTATGCAGCAAGAGTCGAGGTGTTTCGACGACAAAACTTGCAAGAATAAATACACGTGCTTTCTGTTCATAGGTAAGTCCGCGATGAACGAACGTAACACTGGTGACGTATCCAGCGTCATTTGTTTGAATTTGAGTCACCATTGAGTCTGCGAGCAGTTCTGCGCCAAGAGCAATTGCTTTTGGAATATGGTGCACGAGTGTGCTGAACTTCGCATTCGGTTTGCAGCCTTGATTACAAAAACCTCTGTTTGTGCAGGGGGGTCTGCCATCAAACGGTGCTGAATTAATCGCGAGGGGAGCAACAACACTCTCGATGCTAAGTTTCTCGCAGCCAATGCGAAACAGTTCGGAGTTTGCGCTAATCGGATCGCGTTCTGGATATGGATACGGACCGTGAAATGAGCCCCATGGAAAATGCTTTGGGCCTGAAACTGCGATGTCACGTTCGATTTTGTCGTAATATGGAGCCAATTCATGATAAGTAATTGGCCAATCTTCACCTACACCATCCTTAGACCTTGTACAAAAGTCGTCCTCATGAAAACGAAGAAAAACACCCGTGAAATGG
>JAKADF010000148.1 GCA_021820805.1 Bacillota bacterium | reverse complement strand
ACTGCTCTTAGGAAAATTAAGCTTTGTAAACAACTCCGTAAAAGTGAGGCCCAAAGGATTTTGTGACAGCATATCTAAAATAGCAATGACCCTTTGTGCAGACTTAACAGATGGATTCGTTGTCCCCACTCATCAGTCCCCCAGAAAACGTTTATATTTATGGTACACTATTGCATTCTCATGAGGGGAAGTGAACGATTTAACTCAACTCCAAACCCAGGCTCATCTGTCATTTTCATTTGTCCATTTTCTGGAACTGGTTCATTAAGCAGTAGTGGTGAAAACATCGGAATTACTGCTTTTGCATCCTTCTCCATCATCACAAATTCAGCGAGCGGACTGTTTGCGTTATGAATCATGAAATGATAACTGTAAACGCTCGACCCATGCGGAACAGTCATCACATTGTACGCATCTGCAAGGCTAGCAATTTGTAACAACTCTGTAAGTCCTCCACACCATGTCACATCTGGCTGAATAATGTCTGCACATCCCATCTCAAGGAGTAGCCTGAAGCCATAGCGGGTAGATTCATGTTCACCTGTTGTAACCATTAACCCTAGTGGAACGCGAGATTTGAGCGTTTTATAGGACCAATAATCATCCGGCAGAAAGCACTCCTCAATCCATTTGAGATTGTAAGGTTCAAGTGCCCTAATGAGTCTTTCTGCAAATGGCAGGTCGAGAGACATATAACAGTCCGCCATTAACCAATATTCGTCACCGCACCGCTCACGCATTGCAGCAAACAATGAGGCATTCTGGAGGATTCCTTCCTCGCCGTCTGCAGGCCCGTGAACTAATGGAATTTTCCCTCCAATAAAACCCATCTGTTTTGCAAGGTCTGGGCGAGGCCCCGTAGCATAAAAATCAATTTGTTTGCGAACCGCACCACCAATCAGTTCGTAGACTGGTTCTTCACGCAATCGGCCGAGTGTGTCCCACAATGCTAGGTCTATTGCTGAAATTGCATTCATTGCCACCCCTTTTCGGCCATAGTAGAGGCTTGCTCTAAACATTTGATCCCAAATTTCGTGCACTTGTGTTGGGGATTTCCCAATTACAAACTGTTTGAGATGGTGTTCAACAATCCAAGCGGCAGGGACCCCTCCCGTACTAACACCAAAACCAACCGTTCCATTTTTAGTTTCGATTTCAACAACAAGTGTTCCCATGACGTTAATGCCCCAGGAACGTCTATCCATCTTATACTCAGGGTAACGTGACATAGGCGTAGACACTTGTCCAACAATCCAATGTTCTCCCTCTTGGTTGTGATAGTCACCGCCCCCGCCCTCCTTAAGGGTAAAGGCCCGAACGTCAACGATACAGTCTTTCATGCGTTTCACCTACTTTCAAAGTAAGGTTCCACTACATACTTTCTGCTCAGTCAACAGTGTTCATATATGTAAACTTAAGTTCACATTCGTATCTTCACAATCCGTATTATAGCGCTTTTAATAAAACTATTTCAAGAATAGTCTGAACATTCTATTCGTGGATTACAAGTTCAAGCTAGACATGAGGAGAGGCTACTTGCGGGGTGCCAGGGCGACGGGAGGCATTCGTGATCTCGTAAGTCCACGATTCCCCCCGATGATTATGACACTCTCTATTCTCCATCCCACAATTCTAACAAAGAATCGTCACGAAAGGGCTTCAACCATTCCGCTGCTTCCATCAATTGTGACGAGCTGCCCATCTTTCAGTAATCCCGTTGCATTGCCAGCAGCGACAACAGCCGGGATTCGATATTCTCGAGCGATAATCGCTGAATGTGAAAGAATACCGCCAGAATCTGTCACAAGTGCACCGATACTTGGGAAAACCATTGACCACACGGGAGAAGTGATTGGACAAACGAGTATATCTCCCGGTTGAATTTTGCCAAATTCCGACTCGCCGTGGACGATTCGCACTGTACCCGTATAACGTCCTGCTGAAGCTGCGATGCCCTGTATACGCTTTGCATCAGCTTGCACACGGCCGCTTCGCTCTGCTTCAAACGTTTTTTCGATTGTCCAAAGAACTGCCGTTGCAGAAAAACGTGCCTCCTCAGGGAACGATTCCATAGACGGTGGAGATGATGGACGCTTCCCATAACTTGCAGGCCCAGGATGAGCAAGCACCCAATTGCGTTCACACTGCCTATGGTGCACGATTTCGCGGATTGATGAACCACTTTTGAGTGTCTCAATCAGTTCATCGTACGAAAGGAAAAAGACGTCATTCATTTTGTTCACGTGTCCGCGTTCAACCAATCGATTTCCTGCTTCAATCAAGGCATAACGAAGCAAAGCTAACGGGACGTCTCTATCATAAAAACCGTGTTCCTCTCTGAGTGGATACGCTTTTTCTGCACGAGACAATACTTTTTTAAATCGGATTCTGTCTGCCTCTGTCTTTTTCTTTAAAATGTTTCCCGCCAAAGTAAGTTGGTTGCGGCGCTGTTTTTTCAGGAACCTAGAGTCATCATCTGGACTATAGTTTCGTTGCAGTTGCTCTGTAAGTAAACGAAGAATGGTTTCGGGTGTCTCTGCCACAGTCGGAAAGGCTAATTCATAACGAATCGCGCGGCAACCAAATGCTCGCATATAGTCATTAAACTTTTGCGCAAAATCAGGGTACCGATGCAGAAGCTCTGGCAAAGGAACCCCTGACGTAATGTCTTGCACCAAGCCATGTTGACTTTGAGCATATTGAGCAAGTGCTGCCAAAGCTCGTACAGGGGCACTAGACATTTCCGATAACCCGCAAAACATCCGCATCATCTGCGATTCATTCCACCCAAGCAGTTCCTGGCATGCAAAAGCGTATTTTGCCAAAATAAGTTGGACCGATCCGTTGATTTTCATATGCAACTCCGTACTATCGCGAAGAAAACCGCGGGACTCTTCAATATGCCTTGCAAGTTCCCCATCCAAAAGAGTATGTAAGTTTTTCGATCGAATTTGCTCTGCGCGGCTTATAAGTGCCTGCTTCCATTCCATGTCCCAAGCATCTAACCATTTGCCGGCTATGTCCTCACGAATTGCACGAACTGACCCTGCGATTCGCTTCCTCAGTTGCGGCACCATACGAATCAACAGCGGCATGATCCAGGCAGGCGGAGCTTTTCGGTCTTTCCCTCCTAATGGAACAACTCTTTGATAGATGTAACCCCCTATCTCTCGGACTTCCATTGTCTCAATTAACAGCGACATTTCGTCACATAACAGGCGAAACGCGCGATTGACGGCTGGAACAAATGTTGTGTATGTGATTGGCATCAAAGGATCAGGGTAATGTGACTCTTCCCTCTCCCAAAAGCCAACAGGCACAGTAACTGGCACCGGAATCATATCAGCGGTCCCTTCTTCTGCCAAGGTCGTAATGGGACGTGCCTGCAACAAATACAAATGATTCTTGCATATAGCCCATTCGATATCCTGCGGTTCACCATAATACGCTTCAACTCGGCGCGCCAACTCTGCTATCTTGATGACTTGCTTTGATGAGACCGCACGTTCCGGAGTGCATTTCGCAATCGCTTGATCACCTTGAACGACCCACTCATCCGGCGAGGCTTCTCCAGACACCAATCGTTCGCCAAGTCCTTGTACTGCACTGACAATTACCTCATTCCGATTTCCGGTAACTGGATTTGCCGTAAACACAACACCTGCAGCATCTGCTTCAACAAGGGGTTGAATGAGAACTGCCATATGCTCGCTTTTAATTATCTTTGAGGTACGGTACTTCAGAATTTGGTCGCTAAATGCAGACGCAAAACATTTCCGGACAGCTTCCTCTACGGCCGTCAACCCGCGTACACCAAGAAACGTGTCATATTGTCCAGCAAAGGAAGCCCCTTCAAGATCCTCCTCGACACCGGATGAACGCACTGCGAAAGGAACATCTCCAATCTCCTCAAGAGCCTCCCACAGTTCTTCCTTGATACTTGCTGAGAGTGAATTTGAAAGGATAGCAAGACGTATTGACGAACCATCTTCTACTTCAGAAATACTTTCAAGATGACGAGCAAAAGCAGCCGTTGTGACAACAATTCCAGAGGGCACAGGAAATCCCGCTAAACGAAGTTTCGCTAGATTGGATGCCTTTGCACCAACTGCTTCAGCTGATGTTGCAGCTTCGTGTCCAAGCGATAAAACATTTGGAATATTTGACAATTCATTAACATCGCGATCCGATATACTTGCTTCTTCCCCCATAATTCGTCTACCCCCCTCGCAATTGCGTGACGCACATCATCTACCGCCAAGTTTCTCCTCTAACACCTACGATTACTGCACGCACTAAAGCCTCTTTATCTAAAACGTAACATATATAGAATTCAGACCAGGTACGAAATCTCACTCTAAGAACGCAAATCTTCGTTCATGTCATATATCACCGTTTAATTAAATATAGATTTAATTTAATTAATATATTTATTATTAATATAAATACGTATTCATTTGTCAAGGGGTACCAAGGCTTTATAACCTCCACAGTCGGATTTGAGCAAAAAAAGAGCGCCAAAGTATCCGCATTTGCAGGTACTCCGACGCTTTTAAATTGTAACGAATGTGCGAGTTCTTTTATTTAGGAATGATGGCACTCATAAACCTTGCCGCTGACAAAAGTAAGTGCCTGTTCGATGTCTGCCCAAATATCTTCAACATCTTCTATACCTACGGAAAGACGGATTAACCCATCCTCAATTCCCATTTCCCGACGAGTCTCCGGAGGAACGGGAGAATGAGTCATACTTGCTGGATGCTGAATCAGAGTATGGGTTTCACCAAGAGATACAGCCCGTTCACATAGCTTCAGCTGATTCATAAATGCCATACCATCCTCGACCGACCCACGAATGACAAAACTGATTATTGCACCAGCTCCATACATTTGTTTCTGAAATAATTCACGTTGCGGGAATGATGGAAGACCTGGATAATAAACTTTATCCACTACTTGGTGCTCTGCCAGACGCTGCGCAATCACCATAGCAGAAGCGACATGCTGCTTCATTCGAATCGCAAGTGTTTTCATGCCTCTCAGCACAAGCCATGCATCAAATGGGGCTGCTATTCCACCAATATCTTTCTGTGTTGTCACACGAATCGTATCCATAATTTCCTTTGGCCCGACCGCAACACCGAATATAACGTCCCCATGACCGCCAAGAAACTTAGTGGCGCTGTGAACAACAAAGTCGGCACCTAGTGATAACGGCCGTTGCAAAATTGGACTGGCAAATGTGTTATCAACCACAACTTTGGCTCCATACTCCTTTGCAACACGGGCACATGCAGCAATATCCATTAATTCCATGGTTGGATTGATTGGGGTTTCTAAATAGATAACTTTTGTATTATCACGAATCGCATTACGAATAGAATCTTCATTACTTAAATCAGCTAAGGTGAACGATACCTGGAATTTAGTTGAAAGCATATTCAAGAGACCAAAGGTACATCCATATACACCACGTGATACAAGAACATGGTCTCCAGATTTCACAAGCGCAATCATTACTGCCGAGATAGCTGCCATCCCGCTTGCAAAGGCAATGCCTTCTTCCCCGCCTTCCAGCTCAGCAACAGCCTCTTCCAACAATTGAACTGTCGGATTTGCTAAGCGGGAATAAATGTATCCGCTTTCACTTCCTGCAAAACGACGCCCGCCTTGCTCCGCAGAATCAAACACAAACGTTGACGTTTGAAAAATGGGTGGAGTGATACTCCCTAGAAGTTTTGATTCCCCTCGTGTGTCCGGCAGATGGACCACCTTTGTCTCCACATGCTTCCGCATTGTGACGCCCCCTCAAAAACTCTAAAGTTGCATTCTCATCATAAACACTTAGCAAGAACGATGCCAGTGCATGCGTGACAGGGGGTGCAACTTCTTTTAATGCAGATCGCGGCTACTTACAGCCAGCCATCTTCGCAAAAACCACTAGGGTAAACCGATGATAACGGAAATAAATCAAACCACTATGGAACGAATTCATTCCGGCAGTATTCTCTCATTCCATGCCTTTAACTTGTTCGATAATGCTGTATGAGTTGTCCCGAGAGATTTTGCTGCTCTGCGTAAACTGCCATATTCACGAATAGCGTGTTGAATCAACTCAATCTCATATGCCTGCACTTTCTCACGCAATGATTCATTTCGTGATCGCGAAGGAATTTGAGATGGCAATCTTGATTCTTTGTGATTTTGCAAGTTAAGACACCAACTATCAATATACAAACCATCTGCGAGGTAACATGCTCGCTCCACGATATTCTGTAACTCGCGAATATTGCCTCGATACTCATAGGCACATAATGCGTCCAATGCCTCTTTCGTCCACTGGAATTCCCGATTTAATTTGAGCGACATATGTTCCAAAAACCGACTGGCCAATGGCAAAATATCTTCTTTCCGAACGCGCAGCGGCGGAAGATGGAGCGGAATCACGTTCAAACGATAAAACAGGTCGGTCCGAAAGCTTCCTTCTTTAAGCATATTGTCTAAGTTTTGATTCGTAGCCGCAAGAATCCGAACATCAATATGGACGGGCACCGTCGATCCGATTCTTCGCACTTCACCATCAGCCAAAACACGCAACAGTTTAGCTTGAAGAGAAATATTCATTTCTCCAATTTCATCGAGGAAGAGCGTACCGCCTTGAGCAACTTCAAAAAGCCCCGGACGGCCGCCACGCTGTGCACCTGTAAACGCACCTTCCACATAACCAAATAGTTCACTTTCTAGTAAGTTTTCTGGAATCGCAGCACAGTTAACAGGTATGAATCGTTCACGATACCGCTGTGATGCATTGTGAATGGCCCTTGCAAGAAGTTCTTTTCCAGTCCCGCTTTCACCAGTAATGAGTACTGGCGCATCACTAGAAGCAACCGCCTTGGCGACCCGAATTACTTGTATCATTTGCTTACTCTGTGTCGTTATATCTGAGAAAGACAATACTGTTGCTTCCGCATCTTGCTTCATAACCCTTCGAATCAGTCGCTGTTCTTCTGCTTCAAAGGGTAAAAGTGGGATTTCTCGTATATTGGATACCCCAGGCACGTTTTGTAATTTTTCCTCTAAAACTGGAATAAGCGCCTTTTGAATCAATATCCGAACATACACAAACCGTGAAACGGCCTGCATTGCCTCTAAATTAACCGCTAAATCCGCAATCTCAGCAACAATATCCCGAACCATGCCTATCCTGTCGTCAGTTTCTATACACCATCTAACCGTTGCCGATAATCTCGTGTGTATCGCAGACCCAGCTCCCTTTTTATTATTCAAAGTTGGCATCCCTTCGCATTTATTCAGGATATGACAAATTCACATTTAGCAAATTGCTGAATACATAACTAGTTTGATGCGTTACAAGAATAAATGTCAATAAAATTACTGGTCACGCTTTCGATGGTGCGGCATCCAGAGGCATAAGGCCCGTTTCGGCAGTAATCGCCCGCGGGCTTGGGCGGCATCCAAGGGCATAAGGCCCGTTTCGGCAGTAATCGCCCGCGGGCTTGGGCGGCATCCAGAGGCATAAGGCCCGTTTCGGCAGTAATCGCCCGCGGGCTTGGGCGGCATCCAAGGGGCATAAGGCCCGTTTCAGCAGTAATAGCCCGCGGGCTTGGGCGGCCCCAGGGACATAAGGCCTGTTTTAGTACTAAATGCC
>JAKADF010000147.1 GCA_021820805.1 Bacillota bacterium | reverse complement strand
TGGACAAGCTCGAATGATGCAGTTTTGAATGATTTATCAAGCCGGTTTATAAACAGGAAACTATTTATACCAATTGTCCGTTCAGAACCGTCAATGGAGGAATGGGCTTCAATACGCACCGCTGCAAGGGCCAATGGTTACGACCCTAATTACTATGTTGCAGGTCGAGCATCCTCAATTTCTGGGTACGTCTATCTTGGAGTAGGAATTACCTTGTGCAAACCAAGCGGTGAGCTTATGGAACTAAGCAGGGAGTCACGGCTCGTACGGGAACTGGTGCCAGATGAGGAATATCGGCTTTTTTTGCCCAAGGAGTTACTTGATGCAGATCTTCAAGCAGGTGGAAGAATAGAGTCTATTATCTCCAAGGGCAAAATGTCCCCGATATCAAATTTACGATAACCTTTTCTTCCGGCCGAACCAGAACCAGAGTACGGCAAAAAGGAGTATCAGTGCGCCAACGTATGTAAAAGGTTTCATTGTTTCACTAATGGTATCCCAATGGCTGGCGAGTTGCAGTCCTAAATAAGCAAGTGCAAAATTCCATATGAGCGAGCCGATTGCAGAAAACACGAGAAACTTTCCAAATTGCATTTTTGCGATTCCTGCTGGAAGGGAAATTACTGTTCGGATTGCTGGGAAAATTCGCCCAATCAGAATGGTGACTTCACCTCGTTTTTCAAACCAATTCTCAGCCCGAACAAGGTGTTTTTGACTTAGCAATATGTATTTTCCATAATGCAGAATGAGTGCTCTGCCACCGAAGCGACCTACGACATAGGCGATTGTTCCACCGAACAAGTTTGCCAAAGTAGAAATAACAACAATTTCCCAAAAGCTCATTTCGCCTAAATAAGCTAAATAGCCGGCATATGGGACAACAGCTTCGGATGGAATTGGTATGCAAGCACTTTCGAGTGTCATAAGCAGAAAAACGGCTGCATTTCCGTAGTGTTCAATAAGTAAATTCAAGTGGGCAGACAAAGAAATCCTCCTTATCAAATTGAGCATGTACCATTTTTATGGTACACGATTGACTTTACAATGTGAACTGGTTGAGGGATAGTTATGGATGGCTGACATAAATGGCCATGTAATGACAAATCTCTCCGTTGACACAGCGCGTGATTGATACCACAATAAACTAGGGAGTGCGCGGACAATCATTGGTACGTTTTTGTGTTCAGGTTTTATAAACCTATTGTTAGAAAGTTGAGGGTTTCACATGTCCCTATTCCACGGGATTTTTAATGTTTTGTTTATTATCATGCAGGTTTTTACGGGTGCGATTGGCTTGTACCAAATCGTCATGTCCCTTTTCGGAATATGGCATAAAAGGGAACCCATTCGCTTTGAACCTCAAAAGCGTTTTGCAGTGGTTATCCCAGCTCATAATGAGCAGCAAGTCATTGGTCCATTAATTGATAGTGTTCTAGCTCAGGAATATCCGGCTAATTTGTTTGATGTCCACCTAATTGCGGATAATTGTACAGACCATACCGCAGAGGTTGCAAGAAGACATGGAGCGATAGCACATATTCGTGTTGATGATGAGAAGCGGGGAAAAGGTTTTGCAATTGAATGGATTTTGAGTAAGTTTGCCGAAGAAGAAGCGCAATATGATGCTGTTGTGATGTTTGATGCTGATAATCTTGTTGCACCTGATTTTTTACGCGTAATGAATGATAAATTGTGTGCAGGTAATCAAGTAATCCAAGGATATCTAGGTGTAAAAAATCCATTTGATACTTGGGTTAGTGTTTCAATGGGTATTTCTTACTGGTTTAGTAATCGAATGTGGCAAAATGCGCGGCAAAACTTGAAATTGTCATGTTCACTCGGAGGTACAGGCCTTTGTATTGATTACAAACTCCTGTGTGAAATGGGCTGGGAAGCAACAGGACTTACAGAGGACTTGGAATTTGGAGTCCGATGTGTCGAACGCGGGATTTTGCCGATTTGGGCTCATGATGCAAAAGTTTATGATGAAAAGCCGACTCAACTGATTCCATCAATGAGGCAGCGCTTGCGCTGGATGCAAGGGCATTTCCATTGTGCAAAGCATCACATGGTACCATTAATGATCGCAGGGATACGCAACAGAGACTTTGCCAAGTTCGACGCGGGAATATATTTATTCCAACCTGCGCGATTTTTAATTTTATTTTTGACTTCGCTCATGATGGTATTCCAGATCTCTGTTCCGCATAATTCACTTATGGCTCATGTGATGGGACTTTTACCTACTGATTTTTGGGTTATAGTGAATTTATTCTTATATTTGCAAATGCCATTAGCACTTTTCTTGGAGAAAGCAAATTGGCGCGCATATCTCGGAATGTTTGTTTTGCCGCTCTTTTTGTGGACGTGGGGTCCAGTCACGTTTCAGGCCTACTTTACGAAAGCAAATCGTAAATGGGCACATACTATCCATAAAAGAGCAATACGCCTTGAACAAATTCGTACCAGATAATTGTTTGAACAGCTTCGTTTTTGGTTTTTTTGATTAATAGTGCTCAGGGCGCCGACTGGCGCCCCCATGCTTTTTACTGAGAACATTCCTTCATGAGTAAAAGGGCTTCCCGTATTGGCATGTTTTTTTGAATTCCGATTTCTTCTGCAGCCTGTGTGCAGCTTTCCACATTGCCATTAAGGAGTTCTTCAATCGTTTTAACTCCGGTTGCACGTGCTGCAATAATTTTGCGATTTGCGAGCTTGTTTCTTAGTAGTTCTATATCGAGTGCACCACACATTACATAACCGTTGTCTGTTGAAATCATTAATAAATTGGTTTTTGGCAAATTTACTTCAATTGATACAAAAGGTTTATCGTCAATTAAGATTGGCTTCATATTTATCATAAGATATCCTCCTTTTTGCTCTTTTTTAATGTATGTACTTAGTTTCGTCCATTTGATGGGTTTGGGTGGAGGTTCTTAAGGTTTGTGGTAGGATATTATAGGTGTAAAGATGAATGCCTAATGAGTTCCGTGTGGTCGATTTGGAGGATTTGTACGATATGTACGATATCATTCATTTTATTTTAGGTTTATGGGAAAATGCTCCGCTAATTGCAGCACTGTGTGCTATTCTACTGACACAGGTATCAAAAGTATGGGTACATTTTGTACAAACCCGTGTATGGGACACGCATAAGGTGATTGATGCTGGGGGAATGCCGAGCTCGCATGCTGCCGGGGTGGCAGCATTAACCACCACGCTCGCTTACGTTGTCGGGCCAGCATCTCCTATTTTTGCGACGGCAGTAGTCTTTACCGCAATTGTAATGTATGATGCCGGCGGTATACGACGGCATGCAGGGGAGCATGCTGTACTCCTAAATCGCATTGCGATGGAAATGTCCCAGTCTACAACGGATTTTTATACAGAAGACGTTTCAAATGAATTAGAAGGCGAGCGCTTGAAAGAAATTCTAGGCCACGAACCTAAAGAAGTCGTGGCAGGAGCTATGATTGGTATCTTGATTGGGATTTTATTCGGTAAGTGGTGGTAATGTCGGATTTAGCAGTCGAATTCAGATGAGCTTTTTCCCTCGTTTTTTGTTTCCAAACCTTCTCTGCGGATTTTATCGACTACTGTCTGTATTGCTAAACTTGGGTCTTCAATAATTGCTGAGCCGTACACAACCACGCGGCCTTCACGAGGCACTCCAACGGCATAATAAGTTCCGTCTTGATTTTCAAAAAGTTCTATGTCATAAACATTCATTGGTGTTGTGTACTCGAATAATTCCTTTCTTCTTAGAAAATTACCTTCTTGAACTTTGATGGATGTTTTCCAATCTGCTGTCATATGGTGCCTCCCTTGAATCGAGGTGGATAACATTGAATGTTATCCACCTCTTGTCTTACAATTTTTAAGCAAATTCCTTGATGTACGAATCAAATTTTTCCGGGACGAGTTGCAAGTCGTCGTTTACTAAACCGTCCTCACGATAATTGAAAACGAGATCCTCGAATGGTGGGCGATTTTTATCGACATATATAATGCCTGTCGCAAGTCCGTGGGTGTCCTCGACAGCTTTCATTGCCGCGGAAAGGTTTGTCGAGTCATAATCCGAGAAACTGTCTACTTTTACAACCCGGTCTTTATACCAGTCGTACGTATTCACTTTGTTATAAGTTACGCAAGGGCTAAATACGTTTACTAAAGAGAATCCCCTGTGTTGAATCGCAGCTTCAATGAGTGATACAAGTTGGTTTACGTCTCCTGAAAATCCTTGTGCAAGGAACGAAATTCCAGCTGCAAGTGCTAATTTTGTAGGGACAAGGGGCTGTTCAATATTGCCGTGCGGTGTTGTTTT
This sequence comes from Bacillota bacterium, assembly GCA_021820805.1. The sequence goes on along the minus strand of JAKADF010000147.1, from coordinate 3,350 downwards.
CACTTTAAATCCTGAAGCGCTCGTCGGCGAATGTTGCCCTTTTGTAAGTCCGTAAATTTGATTATCCATAACGATGTAAGTTATATTCATGTTTCGTCGAACTGCGTGCATAAAATGATTTAGACCAATACCAAATCCATCACCATCACCGCCTGCGGCGATAACCGTTAAATCACGATTTGCAAGCTTAACACCTTGCGCCGTGGAGAGTGAGCGGCCGTGAACAGCGTGAAATCCATATGTGTTTAAATAACCTGAAATTCGCCCTGAGCAACCAATTCCTGAAATGAGTACAACTTCATGCGGATCTCTTCCAAGGTTTGCAAGGGCCCTTTGAAGCGCCGCTTGGACAGAGAAATCTCCGCATCCTGGGCACCAATTTGGTCTGACGTCATTGCGAAAGTCTTTTACTGTTGACATATTGGCATCAACTCCTTCACATGATTCACGATTTCACTTGGGAGAAACGCCTTGCCGTCATATTTCGTAAATCCTGTCACATTTGGGTGCTTTACTCCAAAATGGCCCATTAGGTTTCGCAATTGTCCAGTTGCATTATTTTCAACGACAATTACTTTTTGCGCACCTTTAATTGCAGCTTCTAACTGCCGAACTGGGAAAGGAAGTATTGCATGTACATGCGCGTGTGCAACTCGGTAGCCTTGATTTGTTAATAATTCTAGCGCTTCTTCGATACTTCCAATATTTGCTCCAATGCCTACAAGTACAATATCTGCATCGGGGGCGCCCGTTCGGACTACGCTGCCTGGGAGCTCCACGCCGCGAAGTTTTCTTAAACGCTTATCCATCATGTTTTGTCGATTTAGAGCTTGCTCGAAAGGTCGACCGCTCTCAGCGTGCTCAACACCAGTAACGTGGTGAACTCCGCCTTTTGTACCAGGCAAAGCGCGAGGTGAAATTCCATTTACGGTCATTTCAAAACGCCTGTACCTTTCACCTTCGGATAGGTTGGCTAGCTCGTCTTCTGAGACAACTAGTCCACGGTCAATGTGAACATTTTCAAGTTTCAGGATATCAGTTGTCTGTTTACTTAATGACAATTGAAGATCTGTCATAACAATAACTGGACATTGGTAATATTCAGCATAATTAAAGGCGTCTGACATGACTGTAAAGCATTCTTCAGGAGTAGCTGGGTTAAGTACAATCTTAGGAATTTCACCGTGAGTTCCAAATAGAGCTGCTAGCATATCTGATTGTTCTTGTTTTGTTGGCAGTCCGGTGGAAGGGCCGCCGCGTTGTGTGTCGATAATAACAGTTGGTGTTTCTGTCATGCCTGAGAGTCCAATTGCTTCCATCATGAGCGATAAGCCAGGACCGGATGTTGCGGTCATTGCTCTGGCACCTGCGTAACCAGCGCCAATAGTCATGGTCATTGCTGCAATTTCATCTTCAGTTTGCACGACAACGCCGCCGACATCAGGTAGCTTTTTAATGAGATATTCCATGATGTCTGATGCAGGAGTGATTGGATAAGCAGCCATCACACGAGCACCTGCAGCCAATGCACCTAGTGCTATTGCTTCGTTGCCCATCATAAATAATCGACGGGTTCCGTCTGCAGGTTTAAGTGCAAACGCAGGGTCTGCACCGCCAAGTTCTCTCATATACTCGAATCCTTGGCGAATTGCATTCATATTTTGCTCAACAACACGTGCTCCTTTTCGTGAAAATCTTTCTTCCACGACTTCGGAGAAAAATTCGATGGGTAACCCGAGCACACACGCCGAAGCTCCAAGGGAGACCATGTTTTTCATAATTGCGGACCCGCAAGCTGAGGCAATTTTCGTCAGCGGGACACTGAATAATCTGACAGTTTCCGGTGCAACCGGGTTGAACTTTGAGTCTGCAATCACGATGCCGTTTGGTTTGACTTGGCTCACGTTTAAATCAATTGATTCTTGGTCAAATGCGAGAAGAACATCTGTGTAATCTGCGCTGGCCCGATAACGATTTAAGCTTACTCTTACTTTGTCGTTCGAATGTCCACCTTTGATTCTGGAAGAAAAGTGCCGAAAGGAATAAACAAAATACCCTTGACGGTTTAAAGCGACAGCAAAGGCTTCACCAGTGCTTTCAACACCCTCGCCTTGTTGCCCGCCTACTTGCCATGAGAGTTGATTCAGCATGAATTTCTCACTCCTCCACAGAAACTACGACGATTTTGTTCACCCATCAGATTCCATTATACTGTATACGAAAACAGGTGAAAACGGCATTCTTGAGATGCATGTAATCACCTTTAGAGATGATTTGGACAAATACTTTGGTGAAAGAAGGCTTTTTATGTTTATCACCCAAGATATAAAGAAACAAATAAGTGACCTTTTAAAAAAAATGTCACAAAGGGTGGATTGGCTGGAGGAAATAAAAAACCGAGAAGACGATTGGGAAAAAGATTTGACATATGTACTGGCTTCTGAAAGAGCACTGCATACATCTGTTGAGTTCACTACGGATATAGCAAGCATCATCATCGATGCACTGGTAATGCGCGATCCGGGCAGTTACTCAGATATTCTAAAGGTTTTGGTGGAAGAGGATGTACTGCAAAAAGAGTGGTTCGATTCATTCGTTGGAATCCTTCCATTACGTGCAAGGTTTATCCGAGATCACGCAAATATCGAACCACTCGAGGTAAAGGATGCAGTTCATCAGTATACTGATGCATTTCAACCTTTTATGGACACGATTGCGTCCTATATAGGCCTTAAATAATGTAGTGGTATAGAAGGGAAAGGTTCCTGCTCCAATTTTATTTTTGCATATTTATTAAGGAAACTTCTTTTGGGGCAGATGCACCTCTCCCTTTTCCACTGCCATTTGTTTGGTAAATCTCAACGTGTCGATGTCGCTTTACTCCAAACCGAACTGCGTCCTCGTAAGAATTAACAAGAACATCAATATGGTGGCCTTTTATGGCTCCTCCTGTATCTTCAGCTATCCTCCATCCAATTCCTGAAATATAGATAAGGGATCCGTATGCAATTACCTTCGGATCGACAGCAACTGTAACGCCAACTTTTGCATGTGTTCCGCTTGCAGTTATGCCAAAATCAGGCATACCTGGAGACTTGCCTGTGCAAGTTTTATCAAGCGCATATGCTGTTAATACGAATTGTCCCTCATCAACTGGTTCTGCAGATGCTGGTACTGTTATATTGCTTTTGAGTATACTGTTTGATAATTCAGGTTCCGAGAAATTGCTTGTTTTTGCTTGCAATGCAAGAACTTTTGATTTGTTTGTTGGTTTCGATAATAACCTGTTCGATGTATTTGTGCTCATCTGTTTCATTGGTTGTGCAGTTGCAGCTATATACGATTTCTCG